>JAFGDX010000176.1 GCA_016931875.1 Prolixibacteraceae bacterium | reverse complement strand
TCATCGGTTTGAAAAACCCTATCATTTACTTTTCGCAAAACCGGACTTAAATTTAGCTGCGCCAGTTCATTTTTTATTTTTGATGCCGCAAAAGGAATTACCTCCACCGGAAGTTTGAATTTGCCCAGGCGTTTTACCTGCTTGCCTGAATCGGCAATAATGATATTTACTTTTGAATTATGGGCCAGAATCTTTTCATGCAGAAGAGCGCCGCCACCGCCTTTAATTAAACGCAGATAAGGGTCAAATTCGTCTGCCCCGTCAATGTTTACATCAATGGTTTCAACTTCGCTGAATTTTTTTAGCGGAATTCCATTTTCAATGGCCAAAAGCCGGGTTTTTTCGGAGGAAGGGATACCGGTAACGGATAACCCGGAAGCGACTCTTTTCCCCAGTTCTTTAATCATATAGGCAGATGTTGATCCTGAACCAAGCCCTGCAACCATGCCATTTTTCAGAAATTTTACTGATGCAATGGCGGCTAATTCTTTTTCTTTTTCAAAATTCATGTTCCAGTTTGAATATGCAAGCTGTGCTTTCTTTTTAATCTGAAATTAGTTTCAGGTTCATCTTTTGTTGAACCTCTTTTCTCTGTTTTTTCATCTTAAACAAAGTTATCTGTGTGAATGGTGCAGGTAACCGGTTTATGGTCGGAAGCGTTTGGAAAGTCTTTATAAATCGGGTTTCCGCTGCTCGTGGTAAAGTTAATTTTTGCATCGGCTACCCAGTTTTTAATAATTTTGCTGTATAAAATGTGGTCAATCCATGCTTTTGTGTACGAATTATTAAATACCGGGTCGGCAAAACTAACCGTATACAGAGATGAAAAATCCAGTTCGTTTTTTTGTTTCTCTTTCAGGGTGTCAAAAGCGGCATTTCCCAGGCATAATTCAGGCTGCCAAATTGAGCCCATTAGCCGTTCAATTCCGCTGGCATTTATTTTCATTTCGCTTGCATCAAATCCCGGCCCGTCGTTGATGTCGCCACAAACAATCAAGGGAATGTTTTTGGTAGTTTCATGGCTTAAATATGCATTTAAAAAATTGGTTCGGAGCTGGTGACACTGCGCCACAATTTTCTTCCGGTTTCCATCGGCTTTTGCCCACCACTTCGACCATTCCAGGGCTTCAAAAATGCCTTTGCTTTTCAGGTGGAGCCCCACAATTCTGAACGTTTTCCCATCGGCCATGTGAATGGAAACATACAACGGTTTTCTTTCAAATTTATGTACTTCCTCAATTCCGTCGGCATCCGTGTCCATTCTGAACTCGTTGGTGGCTTTTTTTAAAAGTTCGGCTTCGGGCGAATTTTCAATATCAAACCATTCAAACGGGTCATTGGCAAACAAACCGGTGTCGGTGCGTACTGCCAGCCCTACACTTTGTGCGCCCGACGGTTGTACCACACATTGCCAGTTGCCGTTGATATCATTTTGGTCGAAAAATAACTGGAGTTCAGAACTTTGGTTGGGGCCTTCCACAAGTACCCAGATATCGGAATTTATATCATTGATAACACCGGTTAAATCTCTGATGCGGTGACCAATCAATTCTCCGGTCATGTATCCTTTTTCATAATACGATTTAAATTCCGGTGGATTTCCTGTAAACAACTCGTTTAGCCATTCAGTGTTCCACAAAGCAAATTTTAATTGAGCCATTTTTTTTAAGGTTGGTTTCAATTACAGAACAATTAATTGGTTACTCTGTTTACGAGGCACTTATGAATGTGAGAATGGTTGTTTTAATTTTGGTTGGATTCTTAACGTTTTGAACCCCAGATTTTAGGTTCGGAAATAAAAGAAAACCCCGGTTTTTCAACCGGGGCCTTCGTTTAGTTTATAGTAAAATGGATTAGAAAATGGTCTATTCTTCTTCCTGTTCGGCTTCGTAAGCTTTCAACAGTTCGTCCTGAACATCGGCAGGAACTTTTTCGTATCCGTCAAAATTCAGGGTAAATACTCCGCGTCCTCCGGTAATAGAACTCAGCGAAGTGTTATATTTATTCATTTCCTTTAACGGAACTTTAGCCGTAATTTTTTCCATTCCTTTTTCAGAACCCATACCCATAATCATGGCACGCCGTCCCTGCAGGTCGCTCATCACATCACCCATCCTGTCGGAAGGAACCCACACATTCAGGTCGTAAATAGGTTCAAGGATTTTGGGTGCTGCATTTTTAAAGGCTTTGCTAAAGGCGTTTCGTCCGGCCAGTTTAAATGAAATTTCGTTGGAGTCAACCGGGTGCATCTTCCCATCGTAAACATACACTCGGATATCGCGCGCATACGAACCTGTGAGCGGGCCTTCCTCCATTTTTTCCATAATCCCTTTCAGAATAGCCGGCATAAAACGTGCATCAATCGAGCCTCCTACAATACAGTTGCAGTAGATGAGTTTACCGCCCCAGGAAAGTTTATGTTCTTCCACCGCGCGAACCGACAATTTTTGTTCTTTTTCGCCAAATTTAAACATCGATTTTGGTTCAGAACCATCTTCATACGGTTCAATGATTAAGTGAACTTCGCCAAATTGCCCTGCACCGCCTGATTGTTTTTTGTGACGGTAATCAGCCTGGGCCGGTTTGGTAATGGTTTCGCGGTAAGGAATTTTTGGCTGAAGATAGTTTACCTCAATTTTGTGCACATTGTCGAAATACCACTTC
>JAFGDX010000175.1 GCA_016931875.1 Prolixibacteraceae bacterium | reverse complement strand
CAGCTTACCAGCTGACTTGAGGCCAACTGGTAAGTGCTGGCTGTAAATTATGGACACCACATGGAGCATTTTCTGAAACCCTTGATTTTAGCAGCCCCGAGGCAGGTCTGACCCTCCCCGGTGCTACTTTTACCCTTCAACCTGACTAATTAACCCGCCCATTGGTAATTTTTCCATTCCAATCGGATAAGTTGACCCGTCCCCCGGCTATTTTTCTGCTTCAACCGGATGGATTGCCCGGTTCCATTTGCGGTTGACATGCAGAAGAACCAGTCGCGTTTCAGTAGCAGGGATCAATTTCAGTGGATATATGGTGGAAGGCAATAGATAATAGTCATTGGTTGTTAGCCTGGAAGCGCTTTATTCTAATCAGCTTTTTGCAGCGGTGGTGACATTTTTCAACTATTTTCCCGCAGGGAACACTTTTTTTTTATATGAAAAACCTTTCATCAGCCTCTTTAAATGCGGTACTGCAAGTTGTGACCTGCGCTTCCGGAGTTTCCCCGGATAAAACAGCTATTTCTTTTTACTCAAGCTCCCACCGTGCCGGTTTTTACTTTTCCTGCCCGCATGTAGCGGGCAATAAACACCCCGCCCGGAGTAACGGTACTTTCCATTAAAGCAAATGCCGCCGGAATGGTCCCGTTGTCAAACAACTTTTTTCCGTTGCCTAACGTCAAGGGATGAATTTTTAGCCGGAGTTCATCAACCAAATCATTCGCAAGCAGCAACTGAACGAGCTCACCGCTGCCCCAAACCTGCAAATCAGGACCTTCAGAATTTTTGACTTTTTTGATGTCAGCCAGATTTTTTATTAGCACAGAGTTTTTCCAGCCGGTAACCAGGGGGTCCGATTTTTCCAGGTTTTTGGAAAACACATACTTAGTGCCATTCATAATACCCGGCCAAAAATCAGCATGTTCGGGCCAGTAGGCGGCCCAAATCTCAAATGTTTTTCTGCCCAAAAGATAATCGGCAGGTTCCAGCTCTTTTTGAACTATCCTGTCATAAACCTCGTCATCATACGGTGCCACCCAACCGCCGTAGCCGAACCCCCCGGATGTATCTTCTTCCGGGCCGCCGGGCCCCTGCAAAACTCCATCCAGGGTAATCATGGATAAAACAATTATTTTTCTCATGGTATTTTCCCTCCCCTTACAATTTATTGTTCTTTTTTTATTCCTTTTTAATAAATGTCAGCTGTCCTTTTGCCTTGCCATAATCAGTTTTAGCTTTTTCAGTATTTAATCTTTTATCTGATAAACACAGTACTTGTCTGCATCGTCAACGGCGTACAAATACAACATCCTTAATTCCGGTTAATATTCCCACACTCAGGGACACAAAGCACAGGATGCTGGTAAATGTCCTGAAAGTATGGAACCTGTCCCACCTGGCGCGCAATTCTGTCCAGTTATCAGGGATGGTGCCGGCGGTCCAGGCTTTTATCTGGTTATCTATTGGCACTTCAACCAGTACAGTAATCAAAATGGTTAATAACATAAGGGCGAACGCTCCCACAAAAAAATAAAATGAAGGACGAAGTTTTACGGATATCACGCAAAGCCACAGCAGGGTAAACAAGGTGGCCGGCATCAGAATGCGCATGGGCAGGGCTACATTGCCGATGATGGTTTTGCCAATGCGTATAAAGTTATCGGCCGGGAAACCGTCAATACTGCGTGTAAGCGTAAACCAGGTGCCCCAGAACACACCTGTAACCAGCATTACCAAAACCAGATTGATAAAAAAAAGTACGCGCTTTTTCATGTATAATGTTTGATTTCAATTTATCTGGCATATTTCAAAACCACGCCGCCCGTTGAAAGCGGCTGTGTTGAAACAAGAGATAAATTCACGGATGCCAATCCCTGCCGGAACAGTGGCCGCCCGCTGCCCAAAATAACCGGCGCTATTCCAATACGGTATTCGTCAAAAAGATTATCGTTGATAAATGTTTCGGAAAGATTGGCGCTTCCAAACACATACATATCTCCGTCGCCCCGGGTTTTTAGTTTCTGAATTTCAGCAGAAGCATTCTCTTTTATCAGGGTTGAATTATTCCAGTCAGCGGTTTTTAATGTTTTTGAAAAAACGAGTTTTGGAATTTTATTCATGAATTCTGCAATTTCTCCTTCCTCGTTTGCCCAGTAAGCTGCCATTCCTTCCCAGGTAACGCGTCCAAAAACAAGGTAGTCGGCTGAATGTAACTGTTCAATGCTCATTTTCTCCAACTCTTCTCCCCACACCACTTCATGAAAAGGCAGGTTCCAGTTTTCGTTTCCTTCAAAATAACCGTCAAGCGTAATGATGTTCCACATAATTAGTTTTCTCATAGTAATCTGTATTTCTAATTGTTCGTTTATATTTTTTAGTGGTAAATACTTTGATAAATAGTTTCTTAAGATGTTCGCTACATCATTAATTACCGAGTTGTTCGGCCAGCCCGATGAGAAGCCCTCCGGGCCCGCGAATGTAGCAGAGCCGGTACATGTCCTCGTACTGAACCACTTCGCCTGCGAGCTGCGCGCCGTGCTTTCGGAGCCTGGTGAGCATCTCATCAAGGTCGTCCACGGCAAACATAACGCGCAGGTAACCGAGCGAATTCACGGGAGCATTCCGGTGATCGGCGACGACAGGCGGATTGAGAAACCGTGAAATCTCAAGCCGGCTGTGGCCATCGGGGGTGACCATCATGGCGATTTCTACACACTGGTTTCCCAGTCCGGTAACGCGCCCTGCCCATTCGCCTTCCACCATGGCACGTCCTTCCAGTTTCAGGCCAAGCTCAGTAAAGAAAGAGACAGCCTCGTCGAGCGATTCTACCACGATGCCCACATTGTCCATTCGCAGCAATTTACTTTTCGTCATATTGTTATCTCCCTGCTTTTTTGTTATGCATCCGGAATCTCAGGCTCCACCAGTTTCTTTAGTTTTTCCAGAGATTCCTGCCATCCGAGGTAGCACATCTCCACCGGAATGGCGTCCGGAATTCCTTCCTGCACAATGTGCAATTCCGTGCCGCATGATACTTGTGTCAACCGCACGGTTGTTACCATCTCTCCCGGCAAATTGGGGTCATCAAACCGGTCGGTGTATTTGAGTAATTCGCCGGGCCTTATTTCCAGAAATTCACCTCCGAAGGAATGGCCGTTGCCAGTAGAGAAATTGGTAAACGACATTTTGTACGTTCCCTTTTCCCTGAACTCCATCTGATGTACTTTACAAATAAATCCGTAAGGCGGAAGCCACGCGGAAAAGGCATCTGCATTGGAAAACGCCCGGAAAACCTTCTCAGGCGGGGCGGTTAACACGCGGTGTAATTTTACTGTGTTTTCTGACATGATTGTTTATTTTGAATGAATAATAGTTTTGTTTGTTGTTTGGCTCCATATGGATCCACTTTCTGTTACTTTTTCTGCATGCAATAAAAATTACTTCTTTTGGGCCGGTTCATAGTAAAGCGTTACTGCACCACCACGAAAGGTTTTCGTTTTTATGAGTTTAAGAATCGTTCTGTTGTTTATATTTTCAAACAATGGCAAACCGCTTCCTGCAACAACAGGGTGAACACAAAGTTGGTATTCATCAATCAAATTACGTTTCATTAGCTGTATAATTAAACTCCTGCTGCCTACCAATATGTCTTTGCTCCCCTCACTGCGGGATTGTTTGAGTTCCAAAACCTCTTTTTCAAGGGGTTGATTTGACAATTTTGCACTGTCCCAATCAACATTTTTCAGCGTATGCGAAAAAACAATTTTTCGTATTCTGTTTATGGCCGTGGCAAAGTCGTTCATTGATTTATCTTCTGAAGGATTTTCCAACAGTGTTCGCCAGAATTCCATAAGCTGATACGTTGTTCTGCCATATAGAATTGCATCTGCCGTGCCCAATAGTTCTGTATAATGCTGATGTATTTCTTCATCCGGCAATCCGGCTGTGTGGTCGCAAACCCCGTCGAGGGTTGTATTGATTGCTGCAATTAGTTTTCTCATTGTCTCCCCTTTTTTCTTTCTTACTACTGAACGGCCTGTTCCCAAAATCCTTT
>JAFGDX010000016.1 GCA_016931875.1 Prolixibacteraceae bacterium | reverse complement strand
GAAACAATTATCAATGAATACGAAAAACAACAGGCAGATGCGTCGTATCTTGAAGAAATTACAAAACTTGATATGCAGAATGCGGCTGTTGACGGCTACCGTTTGAAAGTAGTGAGCGTAATGGCCTACGATAGTTCAAAACGGATACTGGAAGGAAGAGATACTCCGGGATTGGGAATTGGAGCTGGTATTGCCGGCGGTATTGTTGGATTTTACTGGCTGCTTATGTTGGTTGGTCGTTTATTTGGAGCCGCATTTGGAAGTAAAATATCCAGTAGGAAAATGTTAGGTTTTACCTCTTTTGTTGGGATGTTTCTTGTGGTTTTAGCCATTTTCTGGCCCGAAAAAACAGTGGTTTCCATGCCCGCATTCCAGTCCAGTTCAAGTGGGTTAAGTTTTGGTTTGGTCCCTGTTCCTATTAAATTTATGTTTCTTGCACTGGTAGGTCTTTGTACTTCAATAATGTGGGGAAGTATTTTTAATCTTGCTGTTGAAGGTCTGGGGAAATATCTGGCGGCAGCTTCGGGTATTTTTATGGTACTTGTAGCTGGTGGTGGTATTCTTCCTGCCATTCAGGGCTGGCTGGCTGATGTAATGAATTATCAGTTGAGTTACTGGCTGATTGTGGCCGGGCTTGCCTACCTGCTTTTCTATGCATTGGTTGGAAGTAAAGTAACGAAACGTGCTGAAGATTTAGAAGTGAGTGCCTGATAAACCAGGGTTTCACTTGAAACTATTTTTGAGGATCAAAATACAATTTATAACGGAATGAAAAATGTAGCGATAGGTGTCGATATCGGAGGAACAAACACCGCCATTGGTGTGGTAGATCAGGAAGGGAATGTAATGGTGAAAGATAATATTGCAACACCGGGTCATGGCGATATTGATAGGTATATCACTGATTTGGCATCAGCAATCAATGAACTGATTAAGTCGGTGAAGCTTTTAAATCCTGACGTCGAATTTTTAGGCATTGGTATCGGAGCGCCCAATGCAAATTATTATAAAGGCACTATTGAACATACCGCTAACTTATCATTTCGGGGTGTTGTTCCGTTTATTGATTTACTCCGAAAACATTTCCCTGATTTGGAGGCGCTTGCACTGACAAACGATGCCAATGCAGCCGCAATTGGAGAAATGATTTACGGCGGGGCCAAAGGAATGAAAAACTTTGTAATGTTTACCCTTGGAACCGGCGTTGGAAGCGGAGTTGTAGTGAACGGCGATTTGGTTTACGGCCACGACGGTTTTGCCGGTGAATGCGGGCACACCACACTGGTTCCGGGAGGAAGATTGTGCGGATGTGGAAACCGGGGACATCTGGAAGCCTATTGTTCTGCACCGGGAATGAAAAGAACCGCTTTTGAACTGATGGTGGAATACAATGCTACCGACAGCCTGCTTGCCGGTAAATCGTTCAACGAACTCGATTCAAAAATGATTTATGAGGCTGCTGTTCAGGGAGATAAAATAGCGCTTGAAGTGTTTGAAAAAACCGGCGCCTGGCTCGGTCAGGGGCTGGCAAATACAGTTCACCATTTGAGCCCCGAAGCCATCTTTTTGTTTGGAGGGCCAACGGCTTCAGGCGATTATATTTTCAATCCCATAAAGAAACATATGGAAGAGCACCTTCTGTCTGTATTTAAAAATAAAATTAAAATTCTGCCATCCAAATTAAAACCCGGCGATGCAGCTATTGTTGGCGCCAGCGCTTTGGTTTGGAAAGAAATGGAAAAATAATTTTTTAAATATGTATAAAAAGAGCGGGCATGTATGTTCGCTCTTTTTTTTGTACAAAACATCCGGTATATAAAAGTTGTTTCCTAATTTAGAACAATGCAGTTTTCATTCAGGTACATATTGTTTTTGCTGTTCTTGTGCGGAAAAATTTCCGCCCAGATGGAGGTGGATTTTGCTGAAAAAATTGCAAAACAAGAAGCAAAACAACAGTTTCTGAAAATTGAATTTCAGGAACCGGCCAATTACGCATGGTACGACTTGATCTATCAGCGAATGGAGTGGAACATTGATCCCACCGAAAAATATATTCAGGGGGAAATTACATCGTACTTTAAAAGTTCGGTCAGTAATTTATCTGAAATAGAATTTGATCTTGCTGATGGATTGCTTGTAGATTCAGTCGTTCAGAATGGTAAAACTGTTCAGTTTGTACATACACAAAACCGTATTCAAATTGCCCTCCAAACGGCATTGCAAAAAGCTGGAATCGATTCTTTAACTGTTTTTTATCGGGGCGTTCCGCGGGATAGTGGTTTTGGTTCGTTTGTAAAAAGTGCGCACGAAGGAGTCCCTATTATCTGGACACTTTCCGAACCCTACGGAGCAATGGAATGGTGGCCCTGCAAACAATCGCTTTCCGATAAAATTGATTCTGTTGATATTGTTGTTGCCACGCCCGAATTTTATTTCACTGCAAGCAATGGTATTCTTGTTTCAGAAAAAACAGAAAACGGGCAGCGAATCATGCACTGGAAACACCGTTTCCCGATAGCTACTTACCTGGTTGCCATTGCGGTTACCAATTATTCCCGTTATTCCGATTACCTGGAACTGGAAGATGGGGACAGTATCGAAATTCTGAATTATGTGTTTCCAGAGAATCT
>JAFGDX010000174.1 GCA_016931875.1 Prolixibacteraceae bacterium | reverse complement strand
GTTATCATTGATGGTTACCAGGGGGATTTAAACACGCTGAACCCAAATGATATTGAAACCATTACGGTTTTAAAAGATGCCCAGGCGGCCATTTACGGAACCGTGGGAGCCAATGGAATTATACTTGTTACCACAAAATCAGGCAAAAAAAATCAAGCTACACGGGTTGTAATAAACAGTTCGGTCGGACTTCAGGAAACAACCCGGAAGCTGCCTGTGCTAAATGCCACAGAATATGCTGTATTACTTAATGAAAGCTATGCTGCAACGGGAATGGAAATTCCTTATCCGAATATTTCAGGTTTAGGAAAAGGCACAAACTGGCAAAACGAATTGTTTGAAACCGCCCCAATTTATAATAATGACATCACAGTTTCAGGGGGCTCTGATAAAATGTTCTATTCCTTAAGTGCTTCCGATTTAAATCAGGAAGGGATTATTGGCCGCGAAAAATCGGGATTTCACAGAAATACAGCCAAAGTAAGCTTAGGCGCTGATTTATCAGACTGGGTATCCTTTAAATCGTCTTTTATCTTTTCCCATATCGGAAGAAAATCCTTTAATGATTTTGGGTTGGCATCGGTGCTTTTTAATGCATTAAATATGCCATCAACGGTACCTGTATACGATTCCAACGGTGATTATTTTCTTGCTCCGTCAAATCTGGGCATTGAAATTATCAACCCGCTGGCACAAATTGCCAATACACACAACGATTATAACCTGAAAAAGTTAAACGGCAATTTTAGTCTCGATTATACACTTTCAGGCAGTTTGAAGGCAACTACCAGGATTGGGTTTAATACCGCGAACAGCAAATCAAAAAGTTTTTCCAAAATAATTGATTACGGAGGAAAAGTTTTTGATGTTTCCCGAAGTACTGTTGCACAGAGCGCACAGGAATTTAACGATTATACTTTTGATGCTTTTGTTACTTATGACCATACTTTTGCTGAAGTACACCATGTAACCGCAACTTTGGGAACCACGGTGTTTAAAACCTGGGGAAACAGCCTGAATGGTACCGGATACGATGTTCCCAACAACTCGTGGGATTTTGCAGATATTGGGTTGGCCAACGGAATACCCAGCACAAAAGCAGTAGGCTCCTATACCTATGATCAGCGGAGATTGTCTTATTTTTCGAGAATTCAATACGATTATAAAGGCAAATATTTGCTTTCAGCCATGTTGCGAAGAGATGCCTCTACCAAATTTGGCCCCGACAATACTGTTGCTTATTTCCCTTCTGCAACTCTCGGTTGGAATATTTCGGAAGAAAGCTTTTTAAAAGAAAATGATGTTGTTGATTTGCTTAAATTCCGTTTGAGCTATGGAATTTTGGGCTCGGATAAGATTGCCGATTATCAATATATTTCGCAACTGAGCGGAGAAGCAACGTATGTTTTTGACAACACGCTGGTAAACGGAACAGCAGTTGGAGCCAGTCCAAACCCTGCCATAAAGTGGGAGGAATCTGAACAGTTTGATGTGGGGTTAGACGTAAAACTTTTTAATAACCGGTTGGATATCAATACGGATTATTTTATTAAAACCACCAATAATTTGTTGATTGGGAACATCCCGGTATCCGGAATTTTAGGAACTGCTGCTCCGGGGGCAGCCGGCCCCACCGTAAATGCCGGGACAGTGAGGAACAAAGGATTTGAATTTGCTGTAGGTTTCAGGGGAAACATTACCAACGACTTTAGTTATGATGTGAACTACAACATGACTACATTGAAAAACGAAGTGCTGGAAGTGAATAACGGCTCCGGCTTTGTTGAGGGGGGGAGCTTTGGTGTAGGCCAACCTTCACCAGCCCGTATGGAAGTTGGATTTCCCATTGGTTATTTTTACGGATACAAGACCGATGGTTTGTTTCAAAATCAGGAAGAAGTGGATGCACATCCTTCGCAGCTTGCCCTTGGAGCAGAAGCATCACCCGGTGATATACGTTTTGTGGATATAAACAAGGATGGTGTGCTCAACACCGATGACAGAACGAATATTGGGGATCCTATCGCAGATTTCAACATGGGGTTGAATATTACATTGAATTATAAAGGATTTGATTTTGTGGCGTATGCCTTTTCTTCAATCGGTAATGAAATGGTCAGAAACTATGAACGAACACAACCCAATGCAAACAAACTTAGTTATAATCTCAATCGCTGGACCGGCTCCGGAACCGGTAACAACGTTCCGCGTTTAACAACAGCAGCAACTTCAAATACTATTTTTTCCGACTTTTACGTGGAAGATGCCTCTTTTGTGCGACTACAGAATGTTCAACTGGGGTATACACTTCCTGCATCATTAACAGAGAAAATAAAAATCAGTAAACTTCGGCTATTTACAAGTGTAAGCAATTTGGTTACTCTTACCAATTACACTGGGTATGATCCGGCTGCTTCCAGCGGAGCTCCTATAGGCAGTGGTTTTGATTCCGGTTTCTATCCGGCAGCCAGAACTTATACACTTGGTTTAAATTTTAACTTCTAAAATTCAGAAAAATGAACAGCAGAATATATATAAAAATACTATTTACGGTTGTTTTAACGATCTCATCTTTCCTTTTTTCCTGTACAGATGATTTTGTCAAAGTTTCACCCGAATATTCGATCGATTCTGAAAACTATTTTAATTCAGATGAAGATTATTACAACGCCCTTGTGGCAGCTTATGACATATTACAAAGTACGTACGCCAATGTGATTGTAGGTGAATTTGCTTCAGACAACACCTTGTGTGGCGGTGAAAATCCGACCGATGTGATTGGCTGGCAGCAAATTGATGATATGATTCACACCCCGGTGAACAGCAATTTGCGCGACATCTGGAACTGGATGTTTGCCGGCGTTCAGCGAACCAATTACTTTATGGAATTCAAAGACAACATTGATTTTGATGAAAAGCAAGAAATGATTGGAGAAATCCGGTTTCTGAGGGCTTATTATTATTTTGAACTGGTAAAATGGTTTGGTCCGGTTCCCTTAAAAGTGGATGAAAGATTTAAACTGGGAGATGAATCAACTATTCCCCGTGCTCCGGTTTCTGAAGTTTATGCTCAAATTGAAGAAGATCTCCTCTATGCAGCAGGAGTATTAAAAGAAATACCGGCGCAAACCGGCCGGGCAACAAAAGGAGCCGCTCAGGCCCTTCTGGGCAAAGTTTACCTTTTTCAGGAAAAATTTGACGAAGCAGCAACGGTTCTGGAACAAGTAATTACCAGTGGAAATTATGTACTTGTGGATGATTACAATTCCATTTTTGAAAACGAAGGTGAAAATGGCCCCGAGTCGGTTTTTGAAATACAATATACCGATGTGGAAGGTGCCGGTTTTGGATGTCTGCAATGCAGCGAAGGGAATGTTGCAGTTGGTTTTAGCGGTGTTCGCGGTTATTCCGGACCTTTATTTACACCCGGATTTAGTTTTAATGTTCCAACCCGGGAAGCAGTTGATCAATTTGAACCCGGTGATTTGCGTAAGGAGGTAACCATTCTCGACATTGAAGCCTGGGCAACAGAAACAGGTGCGGAGTATACTACCGGAAATGAACATACCGGATATTTTAACCGGAAATATTTACCACGCAAAAGAAGTGAAGAGGCACAAGGCGATCTAAATCTGACAAACCCAAACAATTACCGGGCCATTCGCTATTCCGACGTGTTATTAATGGCAGCTGAAGCCAACAATCGGGGTGGAATTTCGGATGCCAAAGCACAGGAATATTTATCTATGGTCAGGGCCAGGGCTTTTGGTGATAACAACCACACAATCACGCTAACCGGAGAAGCACTGACAGATGCCATTTACCATGAACGCAGGGTGGAATTAATGGGTGAAGGACACCATTTTTTTGATTTGGTTCGGACCGGCAGAGCTGCAGATGAAATTGACGGATTTGTTGCCGGCAAACATGAATTGTTCCCCCTTCCGCTTGAAGAAATTGAATTTTCCAACGGAAACTGGAGTCAAAATCCCAATTATTAATTCAAAAAAATACTGAAAATGAAGAATCATAAAAATATACTTGGGTTATTGCTTATCACCTTGTTTGCCATTTCCTGCATAACAGATGAGGATAAATTGTATTCGCTTGATTATCTTCCGGCACCCGCCAATGTCGATGCTGTTTTTGATATTACTCAGGATAATACCGGGCTGGTTACAATTGTACCCAATGCGGAAGGTGCGGTAAAATATTCTGTTGATTTTGGAGATGGCGCTTCTGCAGAAATAGGTGTTCTGGAATCAACGGCTCATATCTATGGTGAAGGGATTTACCAGGTAGGAATTACAGCTTTCGGAATTACCGGACTTGGTTCGCAAATTTCAAAAGAGCTCAACGTTACGTTTAAAGCACCTGAAAATTTATCTGTTTCCATCGTAAAAGATGAGGTGAACCCGAAAATCGTTTCTGTTTCTGCAACGGCTACCTTTGCAACGATTATCGACATTTATTTCGGGGATGTTGAGGATGAAGAACCTACACATGTTTTGCCGGGAGAAACGGCCACCCACTCTTACACTGAACCCGGTGATTACGAAATCAGAATAGTAGCCAAAAGTGCAGGGGCTGCCACCACAGAATATACTGAAGTTATAACTATTGCAGCCGCTTCTGACCCGGTTAATCTGCCCATCAATTTTGAATCGTTTACCGTGAATTATGCATTCGTTGATTTCGGAAATGTTTCTTCTTCCGTTATCGATAATCCCGATGCATCCGGTGAAAATATCAGTACAAAAGTGGGGCAGTCAGTTAAAAATGAAGGTGCTGAAACCTGGGGAGGAACGATTCTTACTCTGGAGAATCCGATTGATTTTTCAGCAAATAAAAATTTTAAAATGAAAGTTTGGTCACCCAAAGTTGGTGCAGTCGTAAAACTGAAGGTTGAAAATCTTACTGATGGTGCCATTGCATACGAGGTTGATGCTTTGACAACCGTGGCAAATGCATGGGAAGAAATAAGTTTTGATTTTTCTCCCATCGATATAAATAATGATTATCAAAAAGTGGTAATCTTCTTTGATTTTGGAAATGTGGGTGATGGTTCAGTCTATTATTTCGATGATATCAAATTAGTGCCTGCTGTTGTGCCGTCGTCATTAATGATACAGAATTTTGAAAGTGAAACGCCCGCGTTTACCGTTTTCGGGAATATTGCTGATACCGAAATTGTATCCAATCCGGATGCAGCAGGAGTAAATACAACATCCAAAGTGGCGCAGTTTACCAAGTCCAGTGGTTCCGAAACCTGGGCGGGCACCTTCTTTGAGATTGAAAATGCACTTGATTTTGACTCTTACCGTAATCTTCGTCTGAAAGCCTGGTCGCCTAAAAGTGGCATAGTTGTGAAGGTGAAACTTGAAAATGCCGATGCCAGTGTTACACATGAAGTAGATGCAGTGAATACAAAAGCAAATGAGTGGGAAGAACTGGTTTACGATTTTAGTGAAGCGCCTGCAGCCGATTATGTGCGCATTGTTGTTTTCTTTGATTTTGGAAACAACGGTGACGGGAGCGTTTACTATTTTGACCAGGTTGAACTGGCCAGTGAAGGAGAAAATATGGTCTCAATGCCTTTCCAGAGTTTTGAAGGAGAAGCTCCAACATTTACCGTCTTTGGAAATATCCCGGATATCGAATTGGTTTCCAATCCCGATGCTTCAGGAATAAATGTAACATCTACTGTCGCACAACTCACCAAATCAAGTGGAGCAGAAACATGGGCAGGGTCTTATTTTGAACTTGCTTCACCCCTTGATTTTAGCAATTACAGCAAAATTGCCGTAAGCACCTGGTCACCCAAAAACGGAATAGTGATAAAGGTGAAACTTGAAAATGCTGATGCCAGCATTACACACGAAGTAGACATGAATACGACTGTGGCAAATAACTGGGAACAATTGATCTACGATTTTAGCGGGGCACCGGCGGCCGATTATATCCGCGTGGTAATCTTTTTTGATTTTGGAAACAACGGAGATAACTCAGTATATTATTACGATGAATTTGAATTAACCAATTAAATCTGTTTGAAATGATAAAATACAGCAAATTAATTTGGGTGTTACTAATTGGATTACAATTGGTATTTGGCGGCTGTCAAAAAGAAGAATATGAACTGGGCGAGTTAATAACGCCAACCAATATAATGTTGAACTATGAGATTAAAGGTGCCAACAGTGAAAACCCCTACGGCGATGGTTCCGGTGTTGTTAATTTTACTGCCACTGCTGAT
>JAFGDX010000015.1 GCA_016931875.1 Prolixibacteraceae bacterium | reverse complement strand
GGACGCCCAATCGTTCCGGATGAGTTGCTTGACAGGTTGCTGAACCTTTCCATTGAGGAAGCCTGGGGTGTGCTTCGGGGAGAAGGTTATCACAACCAGTTTGAAAGCGGCTGGGAAATGATTCATGCAAACCAGCCCTTTGTAGGGCGCGCGCTCACCGTTCAGTACATGCCGGCGCGGCCTGATATCAACCAGCAAATTATGAATGCAGGGAAAAAACAGGAACGCATCGGCGCTTCCAATTCATGGCCCATCGATATGCTGAAAGAACGCGATGTGTATGTTGCCGACGGATTTGGAAAAGTGTTCAACGGAACTCTCATCGGCGACAACCTCGGAAATTCGATTTATGCAAAATCAAAAACCGGGGTGGTTTTTGACGGCGGCGCGCGCGACCTGGAAGGGCTTTCAAAAATTGAAGGGTTTAATGCCTTTGTCCGCGGTTTTGACCCCACCTACATCATGGAAATGATGGTAACCGAAATCAATACTCCCATCCGGATTGGACAGGCAACAGTGGTGCCCGGCGACGTGGTTCTGGCCAAACGCGAAGGCGTTATTTTTATCCCTGCTCACCTCGTTCAGAAAGTGGTAATTACCGGCGAATTTATTGCTCTGCGCGACAAGTTCGGACACGAAATGCTGCGAAAAGGCGTGTACACACCCGGCCAAATTGATACACAGTGGACCGAAGAGATAAAAAATGCCTTTATAAAATGGCTCGACGAAAATGAGGACACGCTGCCCATGTCGCGCGGCGAACTGGACGAGTACATGAAAAACCGCACCTGGTAAAATATTTAAAAGCAGGATAAACCGATGTGAACGCTTTAAAAAAATTTATTAAAAATTATACCGACGTTCCTGAAAACGAGTGGCAAACCATTCAAAAGGCATTTGAAAAAAGGGTGGTAAAAAAAAACGAAATGATTGTAACCGAAGGAACGGTTTGCCGCTATTTCTACTTTCTGGAAGAAGGTATTGTTCGTTACTTTATTTTTAACGACGGGGATGACATTACCAAATTTTTTACTGCTGCCCCCTATTGTTTTACATCAAAAAACAGTTTTAGAAACCAGATTCAGGCACAGGAAAATATTCAGGCGCTTGAAAAATGCATTCTTTGGCAAATAAGCCTTAAAAATGCTAATAAACTACTGGAACTTCGTTCATGGAATACCTTCACACGAAAATTTGTAAACGAAGTGCAGGAGCAAATGGAGGAACTGCTGATGGAAATAAAAACACAAAGCGCGCAGCAACGTTACCTCAATCTTCAAAAAAAATACCCCGCACTGGTTTCCAAAATACAGCTAAAACATCTGTCTTCTTTTCTGGGAATCGCACCGCAGTCGTTAAGCCGAATCCGCAAAAATATGATTAGTATCAAAAATTAATTAACAATTGTGAAGTGTTTTCTAAAACCAGATTTCAAATTTTACACCGAATTTTAAATTAAAAACAATGGCAAGTTTTAAAAGCCGGATGTTCAACCTGATGATGCGAAACCGGCATTTTTTGCAGGGGAAGTTTAAACCGGAAGTTTTCAGCATGCATACTTCCATCACGGCTTTTCGTGAACAATGTGAAAAAGGGGCGGCAAAATACGGGAATATCCCAACCGGTGTTGAAGTAGTAAAAGACACTATTGCAGGGATAAATTCGGAGTGGCTGATTCCTGAGAGTTCCGACAGAAACAAACTCATTTTCTATGTTCATGGCGGCGGTTATGTTTCCGGTTCGTGCAGCGACCATCGTGGTTTTGTATCGCGGCTGGCAAAAAACACCGGGTTCACAAATTTGGTTTACGAATACCGGCTGGCACCTGAGCATCCGTTTCCGGCAGCACTCGATGACTCGGTCAGCATTTACAGGGCCATTCTTTCCAAAGGTTACATTCCAAAAAATTTAGTTATTGCGGGCGAATCGGCCGGCGGCGGATTAGCGTTAGCGCTTCTGCTGGCTTTAAAGGAAAAAAACATCCCGATGCCGGCAGCTGCGGTCGCCATTTCTCCCTGGACCGATTTAAGCTGCTCGGGAGAATCGTACAAAACCAAAAACAAAGTTTCGGTTGCCCCGCTGAACTCGTGGAAAGTTTTCAGCAAACATTATGTGGGTGAAAATTCACCCAAAAACCCGTTGATTTCTCCCTTGTTTGGAAACCTTGAGGGCCTCCCTCCCATTTTTATCAACTCGGGAACCAGCGATGAACTGTTTGACGATGGAAAAGAATTTGTAGCAAAAGCCCGTGAAGCAGGTGTTAGTGCTACATTTCGTTCAGGAGAAGGGCAGGTTCATTGTTACCCTTTGCTGGTGCCTTTGTTTAAAGAAGCAAACGAAGCAATGAATGAAATTGGCCAATTTATTAAAACACATTTGAACTCAGACCTGCCGGATTAAAATTTTACTTTTTTGCCGCTTACAAAAAAAATAAACAAACCAACCAAAAATCAAATTCTTCAGCTTAATTTTGACCTTTTGTGTGACCAGAAAAACGTGTTTTCATGAAGGAAATAATTGACTTTATCAACCGGCAGTTCAATTACAACCAAAACAAAAATCTGTATTATTCCGGAATACATTCATCCATGCATTTCGCACCTGAACTTTCCTCTGTTCTCAAAAAGATGAACTCCCTGAACCCGGAGGATGAAAAGCGGATAGTTGATTACACAACAGAAAAAGCACTGGAAGAATTTTGCCGTGTCAACCAATATTATTCCTTTACACAAAAAGACAAACTGGAACTAAAAAACATTTATTCGCAGCTTTTTACAGTGCTAAAACAGACCTCAGCAAAAGATAAAAAACAACTTCAGATAATTTCACAAAATCATATTTCGGCATTAAAAAACTGGTTGTTAAAAAGCAACGCCTTTTCATCCAAAGTTTACCATATTGAAAATGAGTTGGCTGAAAATGTGGCCTGTTCGGAATACAGCGCTGAACTCCAGCTCCGTGTCCTTAACATCCGTCTTTCCGGGTTAATGGAACCGGTTCTTGACATTGGCTGCGGGAAGCAGGCCCTGCTGGTAAATTATTTACGCCGGAAAGGAATGGAAGCATTTGGAACCGACCGTTTTGAAAGCCAAAACCAGTTTTGCCAGCCAACCAACTGGCTTGAATTCGACTACGGAAACAACCGGTGGGGAACCATCATCAGCCACCTTGGATTTTCAAACCATTTCAATCATCATCATTTACGCATCGACGGAAACTTCAGGGAATATGCACTTGCTTACATGCATATTTTACAATCGCTGAAACCGGGCGGGGCTTTTTTCTACACCCCCGATCTTCCGTTTATTGAAAAATACCTTGATCCGGCGGTTTATTCGGTTGAAAAAACGGCTTCGGGGAAAGAAGATTTTAAATCGGCTAAAATTACCCGGCTGCCAACTGATATTTAGTTATTCAGAAAACAGTTCAGGAGGTACAATTTTTACAACCATCAGTAACAAACAAATCAAATGTTTGAAATTTGCAGGTTTTTGTTTGAATATTTTTAGGTTAAAACCGCTGATTCATATTCTTTTGTAACTTCAAAGCAGAATTTTCAATTTTAGCAAAATGAATATGTATTTTCAGCCCGGAAAGTTTAGAAAAGCACTGCCAAAAGCAAGCACCAGATTAAAAAACCGGTCTTTTAAAATACTGCCGGTTCTGTTTCTGATCCATTTTTACGGAATGGTTTCCGCACAGGACAACAACGACGCAGCCACGAGGTTTTTCAGGGGGACTGCCACGCTTACCACCAAAGGGCTTTCAACATTCCCGAACCTGACGCTGGGCAAACCCGCGGCCATTTTCGACCTTTCAATGGGCGG
>JAFGDX010000173.1 GCA_016931875.1 Prolixibacteraceae bacterium | reverse complement strand
TTTTTCGCCGCCAACAGGTTTTCACCGGCATCGCTAAAATCGCCGTCATCGTTAAAATCAATCCATAATTTCCAGTAATTCCGGTTAGAGGAATTCCATGGTGACATTGAAACAATGTAGTTTTGCCCGGGAATCAGCGAAATGATATTGTTACTTAAGGAAAAACTTTCAGCCGTAGATGAACTTTCCAGCGCTCCGTTAATAGTAAAATTGGTAATATAATCGGCTGTACTGTTTACCAGCATTGGCAAACAATATTCTGAAGGTACCTCCTCAACAACTTTAATATAAGCTGTTTTCTGCATTACTGATGGTTCAAAATTATCTTTGGTTACGGTCAGGATTACATCAAATTCTCCGGGCGCAGAATAACTGACCACCGGGTTTTGTTCCGTACTTGAGGAAGGTGTGCCTCCGGGAAAACTCCAGCTCCATTGGCCAGGCGAATTGGTGGAAAGATCGGAAAACTGAACTGTGCCACCCGGCGAAACCGAAGTAACATCGGCCGTAAAACTGGCTACCGGAGGCTGAGGTACCGGTTTACTGATTTGAATGGTATAATCCTCTACCTCGCCCAAATCAAAAACTTCACAAACTCCGGGAACAACATTGCGTTTCATGGAAATTCGCAACCGGGTGGTTATGTCAGGTACTTCCGGAATAAACAGTGTCCCGGAAACATCACCTTTACTAAAAGCACTGGTAAATACCAATTCGCCGGCATCATCAAAATCACGGTCTCCGTTCAGGTCAATCCAGATTCTCCAATATTCCTTGTTTGCCCTGTTCATAAATCCGGGGGTTAAGACAATATTTTCAGTTCCTCCTGATTCCAAATTAAAAGCTGTTGGCCCTGTAAAATTTTCATATCCGGATTGTCCGGAAGAACCGGACTGATATGATTCCCCGCCAATTTGAACTCCGGCTATCCATTCTTCCGATGCATTGCCTGATGATGTGCAGTAATCTACAATAAATTCATCAACACTTATAAAATTCGCCTTATTTACAGTATCCGAGCCGTAAGCATTACTTACTACCAGGCTAACACCATAATTTCCGGGATTGTTGTATTGAATTGCCGGACTTTTTTCATTGGATGTGGATGGTGTCCCGCCTTCAAAAATCCAGTTCCAGGAAAGCATGGCTCCGGTTGACTGGTCAGAAAAAGTAACACTTTCACCAATATTTACCGACAGCTTATCAGCAGTAAAATCCGCAATTATATTGTTTTCAACCGTTATCATATTTTCCCTGAAAAGTGTATCCGTTCCGTTGGTATTGCCAACCATCAGCCATACATTATAGGTGCCGGGCGTATTGTATTGTATTGTCGGATTTTTGTCTGCAGACGAAGCCGGAGTTCCCCCCTCAAAAATCCAGCTCCATGATGTAGGGCTGGCTGAGGATAAGTCAGAAAACGAAACGCCTTCACCGACATTAATAACTGCCTTGTTTGCAGTAAAATCAGCCACAGGGGTTGCGTCCAGTAAAATACAATTTCCATACTCATCCAGTGGGCCAAGTTTGGCATTCGAGTCATCTCCGTCAGGTTGGTCAGGCCCGTTACAGGTAGCTGGTTTTTCACCAAGCCCCCACCAGTAATAGCCATCCCCGTCGCGGTCTTCACAAACAACCTCGTAATTTTGCACCCAACTGGTTATTGGTGATTTTAATCCGTAGGTTGAACCAATATTTGTAATTGGAGTCTCAACAAATACATAACCCTCATCACCAAATTCAGGCCCCCAACTGTTTTTAAATATCCAAACCGTTTTCCCAATAAGCGGGTCTCCTGCTTCAATGGAAATCCAGTATCTGTTTAAATTCAAATCCCTGTAAAAAAATACATCGCCTTCTTCCACTACTTTGTAACCAACCAGTACCATGGCATGACTCCAGTCATACAACGCCCCGCTTAATGGCCCACATTCAATGAGCATTTGTTTTAAAATGTCTTCTGTTTTGGGGTAAGCTGAGGAACCAAAAATTACCCTGCCTGCAATTTTTATTATTTCAGAAGGAGAGGTGCTTTTATTTTCACAAGTTTGGTTTGTAGCCGAATAGGGGAAAGTTCCTTCATCAACTATTCCTGAACTTGTTATGTAATCCAGTGCCATCCCTGAATATCCTCCCGCACAATCTCCTGCCCCGCTGCAGGAAATCAAATCCTGCTCCGACAAATCGAGATTCAGTTGCTGATTGTAATACACATTAACCATGGCTTCTGTCGCCCCCGCTGCAGCAAATGCCCAGCATGAACCACACAATCCCTGGTCAGTAATTGGAGTTATCCAGTTTTTTCCATGCCGGTTTCGCCAGTCCCAGCTTTTCACATAAGGGCTTTCTTCAGTCGCAGATTTTAAGGATACTTCTTCTACATACGTGGAAATAATACCACCCGAATAATATTCAAAGCCCGGAGGAAAATTGCTGTTTCCATACAATTTTCTCATTTCCGCATAACTTAATTCAGAAACAGAAGTTTTTCCTGCCACCCAGTGTTGTCCTTTCTGAGCCAGATTTTGATTTATTTTTTTAATCTTGTCCTCGTTCTGCGCCTGTTTCTTTTCCTTTTTCATCTTCTTAATATCGGTGCTTTGGGGTGCTTTGGCAGCATACGTGAGATGGTCGAGCAACACTGTGGCATTGCTTATTTCAACCCTTAATGCTTGTGCTTTTATTCCATCCAAAACAGCGGTTTCCTCACACAAATCATCAATGCTAACAGTTGAGGAAGATGAAATGAGCGGATAAACTTCATAAATCAAATGTTCGTCAAAGTTTTGATCGATGAGAATAATTCGCACCACACTGTTCTCTTCCGGCAGTTGTACCGTTGCAGAAACGGATAAACCATAAATTTTAGGATGATTTTTATTAAAAGGGCTAATTTCGGTTGTAGTTGTAAATGTTTGCTCAATTTCCAGAATCTCAGAATCTGTACCTTCCATTTTAAAATGGCGATTCGTGTTCTGGCCCACTGACAAATGATTAAAAAAAAGCAATGTCAGCACGATAAATAAAAAACCGGGATTTTTCATATTTCTACTATTTTGATTTAATGGTTTCCCTTTTTCCAACAGACGATTTTAATCCCGCTAAAAAATTTATTCAAAATCTATCTCTTCTTTTCAAGTGATCCCTCTGAATCAAATGTTACATTCCATAAAAACTTTTGAATCTTTTACCACACACACATCCACTGTGAATCAAAAGCGTCCGTCATTATTTTGTATCGAAATATAGGTTTGCGCGGTAAAAGTATATTTTTTTTACAATACAAAAAAAAATTGAACCATAAAGTATTGATTTTGAGAAAAAATACTACCAAGAAAAAATAGTATCTCAAATATTCCAAACCCGGATACTACCGTTAAAATACTTCTGCAATCGCACCTTTATCAAAAAAAAACGAAAATAAACAATCCCAAATTTTTACGGATTGATATACCCCGCTCCTGAACATCTGTACTCGATTTTTGTTAGGTCGCAATAAACATATATTCAAATGAATCAATTCTGGAACGAAAGATATGCCACAGAAGAATACGTTTACGGCACCGAACCCAACGAATATTTTAAGGAACAACTGGAAAAACAAACTCCCGGAAAAATTTTATTACCCGGCGAAGGGGAAGGAAGAAACGCCGTTTTTGCAGCAAAAGCGGGTTGGGAAGTTGCCGCATTCGACAGCAGTATGGAAGGAAAAAGAAAAGCCGGAAAGCTGGCCACTGCTCACAATGTAAACATCAACTATAAAATAACCGACTACGAAAATGCAGAATTCCGTCCCGAAGAATTTGATGTTATCGCGCTAATATACACCCACATGAATCAGAAAAAAAGAGCCGGGTATCACAAAAAAATGGTTTCGTTCCTAAAACCCGGAGGCGTATTGATTCTTGAAGGATTTTCAAAACAACAAATCAATAATACTACCGGTGGCCCGCGAAATATTGAAATGTTATTTTCGCGTAATGAACTGGAAAATGATTTTGCCTTCTTTCAAAAATTATATATTACCGAAACCGATATTTATTTTAATGAAGGAATTTTTCACCAGGGAAAAGCATCCGTTATACGTATTTTTGGAATGAAATAGTTATTTTCGGAAATTCTAACTAATAAAACTAAACCTTGAAAAAAATAAGTATTACCGCAGCATTTATTGTTTTACTGTTTCAGGCTGCAACTGCACAAAAAGTAATTCAGGCCATACGCGTTGAAACGCCGCCTGAAATTGATGGTTTTGTCAATGAGGAAGCTTGGAACCAGGCGTTTGCGGTTGATGAATTTTACCAACGCGAACCCAACGAAGGTGCTCCTGTTTCAGAAAAAACTATTTTTTATACCTGTTTTGACGAAAACCATATCTACTTTGCTGTAAAATGCTGGGATGATCCTGAAAAAATTACTGCCAAGGAAATGGCCCGCGATGTAAGCCTCGGGAATGACGACCGGGTACAAATTATCCTTGATACTTATCTCGACAAACGAAACGGATACTGGTTTCAAATTGGGCCGCGTGGTTCAATCGGCGATGCTATTGTGAGCGAAAACGGTGCAGCCTTTAACAAACAGTGGGATGGGTTGTGGACCGGGAAAGCCAAAATCCTGGATTATGGCTGGGAAGCTGAAATTGCCATTCCTTTTAAAACGTTGGGCTTTGACAAAAACAGTTCCCAATGGGGAATCAAGTTTATCCGAAATATTGTAAACAAACTGGAAACCGATTACTGGCCCGAAGCCAACCTGAATACACATAAATTTCAGGTTTCCGATGCAGGAATCCTGGACGGGCTGGAAAACATCACCCAGGGAATCGGGCTGGATATTTCCCCCTACCTTGTTACAGGAATGGATACAAAAAAAGGGGAAAAGAACGACCCAAAATTAACCGGTGGGGTGGATCTTTTTTATCAGATAACCCCCAGTTTAAAATCGTCGCTGACCATTAATACCGATTTTGCCGAAACCGAGGTTGACGACCGCCAAATTAACCTGACACGTTTTAGCCTGCACTTTCCTGAAAAAAGAGATTTTTTTCTGGATGGCGCCAATTATTTTCAATTTGGAATTGAAGGAGACAGTGAAAGCCCGGTTGCACAAAAAATCATCCCTTTCTTTTCGCGGCGTATGGGTTTGGATGAAAACGGTTCGCCCATTCCCATCAACTACGGAGCCAAGCTCACCGGTCAGGTTGATAACTGGAACATTGGGTTGATGCATATTAATGACAACAGGGAAACCGGAATAAACAATTTTTCAGTGGCGCGTGTTACCCGCAACCTGGGGAAACAATCATCGGTTGGAATTATTGGCACCTACGGTAACACCCTGGCTAATGCAACCAACCTGGTTACCGGAGCCGACCTTAAACTTTCTACCTCCACCTTTCAGGGGAATAAAAATATTTCTTTCTTTTTGTTTGGATTAAAATCGAATACCCAAAACACCCAAACAAAGGATGCCACCTGGGGAGCCCAGTTTGTATATCCGAACGACCTGATTAAAGCCCGTCTGGGGTACCACGAAATCGGCAAAAATTTTACTGCCGGGATGGGATTTGTTCCGCGTTCCAATATCAAAGAAACATATGGTGAACTGGAATTTGGGCCGCGCCCCAACAAATGGGGAATTATGCAGATTCAGTTCGGTGGAGAATTCAGCCTCATTTCCAACCTTGAAACACGCAAAATGGAAACACGCGAAATTAAACTAAAACCGCTGGGATTTCGCTTTCTTTCGGGTGAACAACTCAGCTACTCGCTGGTAAATCAATATGAAATGTTGTTGGAAGATTTTAATATTTTTAAAGATTTTATTATTCCGCAGGGAACATATGAATGGTGGTACCACCTTTTTGAACTGGAGACCAAAGGTGCCCGGAATCTTTGGGGAACAGCAAGCTACGGGCTGGGTGATTTTTACACAGGATACAGAAAAGACATAATATTAAAAGCGAACTGGAAAATTGCTGTTCCATTTTTTGTTGGAGGTGCTGTTACCAGAAGCGATGTTGATTTGCCCGAAGGAAATTTTACTGCTAATATCTACCAGGTAAATGCAAATATTTTATTTAGTCCGAATGTTACATTATACAATTATTTTCAATACGACAATGCAAGTAAAAGTGCCGGTTGGCAATCGCGTTTCCAATGGATTTTAAAACCCGGGAATGAAATTATTCTGGCCTGGAATTCCAATTTTTTAAAGCCTGATGGTAAAATTTTTATGGCCGAAAGTGCAATTCGGCTAAAATTAAAATACAATATTCGATTTTAAACTATATATTTGCTGAAGTTTTTATGCTTTTCAAGTGTTTCAAACAACAAATTCAAAAGAAAAAAACCAAAACTTGGAAGAAAAATTCAATTACAACTTTATTTGGGAAATAACGTATACGAGGGTTACCTAACTACCTGAAATGCACTTTTTTGTCAAACGTAAAAACAATAGTTAGTATACATACGTTAAACTAAAGAGTAGAAAAGGAAAAGTTTTAGTAAAAAGAGAATTTAATTTTTGGTAAGTAATTACTTATTACGTATACTTGCATCCGAATTTCAAAAAATTCTCGTCCCCGCGTCATTTGTTCCAAATAAATTATCAACAATTTAGGTCAAAAAAAAAAGGGAATAATTAAGTTTTAACAATGTACGATATTTTAGAATTAAACAAGAAACTCGTTCCTGAGTTACGTGAGATCGCAAAAGAACTCAACATCAAAAAGGTAGAATCTTACAAAAAACAAGATCTGGTATATAAAATACTGGACACGCAAGCCATTCAGGAAGCGGAAAAAAAAGAACAAAAGTCATCAGGCAAAACCCAAAATAAGGAAGAAAAATCCATAAAGAATTTATTACGGAAAAGACCTGAGAACAAGGAAGAAAAAGACTCATCGGAAAAGGATGGTCAAAAAAGCAAACGTCCGCGTCGTGAAAGGATTGAACCGGTCATTAAGCATGAAAAAGTAGCCCATGCAAAAAAGAAACAGGAGAAAAAAGACCCTGTGGTTCAGTCCAGGCAAGACCAGATAAAAGCAATTATCAAAGGATTTAACCGCGATAAAAGTTCTTCCGGTGAAACAGAACAAAAGCCAACAGAACAACAAAAACCACAGCAACCAAAGGCAGAAGAAAAGCCGGCTGAAGTAAAAGCTGAAAAAGAAGAGATTATAGTTCAAAAAGAGGCCGTTAAGGAAGAGACTCAAAAACAACCTCAAAAGACCAGCGAGACGAAAACAAAATCGCAGGATCATCAAAGACATCAAAAAGCCGATAATAAATACAGAAACCAGAACAACGGCAACCAAAACGGGAACAAGAACAAAGCATACGAATTTGAAGGGATTGTTATCAATACCGGTGTTTTGGAA
The DNA here is from genome assembly GCA_016931875.1 of Prolixibacteraceae bacterium. Lineage (GTDB taxonomy): Bacteria > Bacteroidota > Bacteroidia > Bacteroidales > Prolixibacteraceae > Draconibacterium. The sequence goes on along the minus strand of JAFGDX010000173.1, from coordinate 1,638 downwards.
ATTTTACAGGATGGTTACGGGTTCCTGCGTTCATCTGATTTTAATTATTTAAACTCGCCCGACGATATTTACGTATCTCAGTCTCAAATCAAATTGTTTGGGTTAAAAACCGGCGATACCGTAAAAGGAACCATCCGGCCACCAAAGGAAGGAGAAAAATATTTTCCGCTTATAAAAGTACTGGAAATTAACGGCAGAAGCCCCGGATTTATTCGCGATCGCGTACCGTTCGATCATCTTACACCACTCTTTCCAAATGAAAAATTTGAGCTTACCGGAAACGGGCACGATAATATTTCAACGCGAATTGTTGATATGTTCTCACCCATCGGGAAGGGACAACGCGGACTTATTGTTGCACAGCCCAAAACGGGTAAAACAGTTCTTCTGAAAGAAATTGCCAATGCCATTGCAGCCAACCACCCGGAAGTTTATATGATTGTGTTGCTGGTTGATGAACGCCCGGAAGAAGTGACCGACATGGCACGCAGTGTGAATGCCGAAGTAATTTCCTCCACTTTCGACGAACCGGCCGACAAACATGTAAAAGTAGCCAACATTGTTCTGGAAAAAGCAAAAAGAATGGTGGAATGCGGCCACGATGTCGTAATCCTTCTCGATTCAATTACCCGACTGGCCAGAGCGTACAATACGGTTCAGCCTGCTTCGGGGAAAGTTCTTTCAGGCGGGGTTGACGCAAACGCGTTGCACAAACCCAAACGTTTCTTTGGAGCGGCCCGGAACATTGAAGAAGGTGGTTCGTTGACCATTCTTGCCACAGCGCTAACCGAAACCGGTTCAAAAATGGATGATGTTATCTTTGAAGAATTTAAGGGAACCGGCAACATGGAATTACAGCTCGACAGGAAACTTTCCAACAAACGAATATTCCCGTCGGTTGATATTCCGGCATCGAGTACACGAAGGGAAGATTTGTTGCTGCCCAAGCAAGTTCTCGACAAATTGTGGATTTTACGCAATTACCTTGGCGATATGAATTCGCTGGAAGCCATGGAATTTATGAAAACGCGCCTGATGCGGGCAAACTCTGTTGAAGAATTTCTGGCTTCAATGAACGACGGCTAAAAATTAAAGCAAAAAAAAATCAGATATACAGAAGCAGGTTGATTCAACCTGCTTTTTTTATTCCATTTCACCTGAAAGTTAAATTTTAAAAGCTTAACTATATTCTGTTTTTAGTACTCTTCATTTTTAGGAAAAGAATAAATACCTTCTTATATTTTTAAACCAAACACAAAAAAGAATAGCCCGTTAACGGAGAATAATTTTTCAAAATCAGATTATTTTTACCAATTATAAATTGCAGCAATTTTGTATTTTTGCTATATACAGATTACAAAACCAGCAAAAATTGAAGTACTTTTGCATAAAATTATAACCATTGGAATATTTTCAACATACACATAAATCGTTGCTCGAAGGCTCCAGAAAAACCATTAAAAGGGAGCTGGCCAACAGTATCAAGTGGAACGACCGGCTTATATCCATCAAAGGATTCAGGGGGGTTGGAAAAACTACATTTCTGCTCGACTACCTGAAAAAGCATTTTCCGGATGACAGTTCCACTTTATATATCAACCTCAATAACTTCTATTTTACCAAACGGAAAATCAGTTC
>JAFGDX010000172.1 GCA_016931875.1 Prolixibacteraceae bacterium | reverse complement strand
TCTTCGATGGTAACCTGGCGGTGGATGATTTGTTTTACAGCTTTGATAGCCGCATCAACAGGGCCGTTCCCGGCGGAAGTTGCATCAAACTTTTCACCGGCAATATCAAGGCGAACCGTTGCCATGGGCATCAGGTTTTTACCGGTAACCACCTGCAGAAAATCGAGTTTTATTCTTCGTTCCTGGCGGGTTGCATCTCCAACCAGCAAGGCAATATCGTCGTCGCGAATGTCTTTTTTCTTGTCAGCCAGTTTCAGGAACTCTTCATACACTTCATCCAGTTTTTCCTTACCAAGTTCAAATCCAAGCAATTCCAGACGATGTTTCAATGCAGCGCGCCCGCTTCGGGCGGTAAGTAAAATTGACGATTCATTAATACCTACATCTGCCGGGTCCATGATTTCGTAGTTTTCGCGGTTTTTCAAAACGCCGTCCTGGTGAATTCCGGAGGAGTGGGCAAATGCATTTCTTCCCACTACTGCTTTGTTGGGTTGCACCGGCATATTCATTAATGTGGAAACCAAACGGCTTGTTCCGTAAATTTTTTTGGTATTTACTCCGGTATCAATTTGCAGCGACTGGTAATGGGTTTTTAATGTCATCACCACCTCTTCCAGCGAAGTGTTTCCGGCTCGTTCGCCAATTCCGTTTATGGTAACCTCGGCTTGCCGGGCTCCGTTTAAAATGCCTGAAATGGTGTTTGCAGTGGCCATTCCCAAGTCGTTGTGACAATGGGTGGAAATGGTTGCTTTATGAATATTTGAAACATTGTCGACCAGGTATTTAATTTTTGCCCCAAACTCGTGGGGAAGCGTATAGCCAGTGGTATCGGGAATGTTGACTACCGTTGCACCGGCTTTGATTACTGCTTCAATAACCCGCGCCAGATACTCATTCGCGGTGCGGCCCGCATCTTCTGCATAAAACTCCACATCTTCAACGTACTTTTTCGCATATTTTACCGCCTCAACCGCCCGTTCGATGATTTCTTCCGGATTTGAGTTTAGTTTGTGGTAGATATGAAAATCAGATGTTCCGATTCCGGTGTGAATACGCCCTTTTTTAGCGTATTTTAGCGATTCGGCTGCAACATCAATGTCTTTCTTTACTGCGCGGGTAAGGGCACAAATGGTGGGCCATGTAACCGCTTTTGAAATCTCAACCACCGATTCAAAATCTCCGGGGCTCGAAATAGGGAATCCGGCTTCAATAATGTCAACTCCCAATTCCTGCAATGCCTTGGCGACTTCAATCTTTTCTACCGTGTTCAACTGGCAACCCGGAACCTGTTCACCGTCCCTTAAAGTTGTGTCGAAAATGTAAAGTCTGTCACTCATGGTAATTTGTAATTATTTGTTATTTAATTTTATCTGTCTACCGTTTCATTTTTTTTATATGAAAAAAGCCACTCTCATTTACTGAGAATGGCTCTATTTTTTTTCAAATATCGTTTTCTAACATACCATTCTCACTTCTCCTGAACCAGAAGAATAATACCCAGAATTAGGCTAAGAATTGATATGCTAATTGTATTTCTCATTCGTTTTACTTACGATTTGCTGCAAATATGAAAATATTTTTTTAAAATGAAAACAAATAAGGCATTTTATTTATAAAACTTTAAAAAAAGATAAATTTATCTTCAATGAAACGTTGAATTGAATATATGCTGCAATATTATGAATAAAGTATTTTAATTCAGGCTTATCAACTTGCGTTTACAGTGCTTTCAATTCGTCTGAATATTGTATTTCAACCGGAACGTCTTCCACTACGGAGGGAATAAGAACCTTTTTGTGAAACTTATTTTTATTCACCATGATAATAATGCCTGCTTTGTTGTTTACCCGTCCAATTCCGACAGAAAGAACTCCTTTGATGTTCAGCCATTGTTTTTCGTAGCGTTTTTTTACGTTTTGTGCAGCCTGAAATTGCTCTGAATTTAGCATTGTCAAACAAGTAAAATTTTGAATGTGAAATTACCGAAAAGCCATAATATGTTATTCAGGCAATGTAATAGCGAGGCTGTCAAATACATTTTCAATACGGTTGATAATGGTTGTGGTGTCGCTTCCTGCAAACAGCAGCCCAACAACATTGTTGTTTTCATTTAGTACCACCGAGCCGCTGTCGCCACCCTGGCTCATTGCCCCGGCGAGAAGCTGGTTGGTAAAAAGCGCTGTTTTATTTGTTCCGTAGCTCACTTGTGCACTCACATCAATCTGGTCGATGGTTCCGTTTGTCAGTCCCGTGGTCCGTCCGCTTTTTTTTACGGCCATTCCCAGTTCCCCTTCCTGTGTACCTGCAATTTCCCCAATGCTCAGAATTTCATTGCTTACATCATCGGGATTCAGCACCCTGGCAATGGCACAATCAACCGTGTTTTCAGTTTGCTGCTGTATTCTGTACTGACGAAGTCGTGTTGTGCTGCCAGCTAACGAGGCCAGGGCATTTAAAATACTGGTCACACTTTTGGCGATTCCGCAGGAGGGGCTCCCGCCGTTTTCGTCGCCAATAAAATGAATGGGAATAAATTCGCTTAGCACAGCAATCTGGTCTGCCGGGTTTTGTCCGCCGTCGTACAACCCAGGCTGCAGAATGGCATCACCAGCTGAAGCTTCGTTACTGTTGGCCAGCACGTGGTTATTTGACAGGATATAAACCGTATCGTTTTTTTTAACCAGGCAGCCCAGTGTGCCGGCAGTAATTTGGAAATGACCAATACTGACTCCACCGGGGGCAGGTCGGAAACGCCCGGTCGGCGCCTGAAATGCCCGCAAAATACCCACCGGATTTACATCGGTTGGAATGTTGTTAATAAAGGGTGGAACCAAATCAGAACTATTGATTTTGTTTTTTGCTTTTTTTACCTCTACCGAACAAATGATGGACAGCTCGGAGGTAACTTTTCCGGCCACAGTTTTATAACCTATTCCCGTGGCCACAACATTTTGCAATTTCAGAAGATCATGTCTTGACTTCTCCAACTGCACTCTGATCTCCTCAAGACTTGAATTCATGGTAGCCTCCTTTCGTTTAATAACGGAAAATAATTAATTGATTATCAACTATGTCCATCTCAAGTGTAATCAAAATTAAGAAATTACAGCCATTTTAACGCCATGTATAAGAAAAAAAGATGGGTAGAATTATGTATTTTTTGAACTTAGATATATTGCAATGGTGCGGTACGAATGCGAAGGTCAGTTGGGTTTTTGATTTTCCTCCGCAGCCGGACTGGTTGTTTCTTCTTCTTCTTTTTTGGCTTCCCTGCGTGGGAAAATATCGTAGCGGGTCAGCGGTCGCAGATCAATTTTCCAGTCAAACCCACTCAGTCTTTTTTCCTCTTCACTGAGTTGAAACATGGGTTTTAATTGTCCTTCCGGTTGTTTTAGGAAAACGATTTTAAATATTTTGCCTTCTTTAAACTGAATAGAAATGTTACTGCTTTCAGCGCGGTTTAACCCAATAATTTCATCCTCTGTTTCGCGTGCGTAGTAAAGAGTCTGGCCGTTCCCGTCAACCAGAATATTATCCAGTTCGTTGTTGATGACATAACCAGTCATGTTTTTCCCCTTGATTTGATCAAAGCGGTTGGAATCCTGTTTGGAGATGATAAAACTATTGTTTTTAAGATGCAGTTCATCCGGTGCGTCTGTAGTTTGCTGCATCTCAATTAAATCAGCACTCAACTGATGTATTTCGGACCAAATTACGGGCTGGTTGTGCATTTGTACCAGCGAGTCGCGGCTGTAATACACCAGCGAGTCACAAATGCCCTGAATGTCGGTGCGGTAAAATCGAACGTTATAATAGGCGGTAATAATTTTTTCGCCTTCAAGGGTGTCAGGAACTGTTCTTAATGTGTCGGCGTGCAGGTATAATGTGTCGTTTTCAGAATACATCATAAAGATGGCCGAATCGGTCACGGTGGCAATTTCAAAGGTTTCGTTGTAGTCAGCATTTAACCCGGTTACAATTATCTGGTTTTCAAAATCTTCAATTTGAACAGCTCCCTTTGCTTTTCCGTCGCCATTTTCATCGTTGTATTCAATATAATCAGCCTTTAGCATCTGTTTTTGGTTGGAAACCACCGGATTTTTTTGCAATTCTGCTTCGCCGGTATTGGTGTCATACCAGCCGCTTTCAGCATACAGGGTGTTAGCCGAGTCACGAATGGTGGTGGGGCCAACTATCGAAATTCGTCCGGTAACTGTGTTGTAATACAAAGTGTCGCTGCTCAGCGTGTAATTGTCGCTGTAACCTTCCACCTCTTCATAAAAATGCACCATGTCATCGTTAACAAAATATTTTCCGATTAAACTGGTTAACACATTCAAGCTGTCGATTATTTTTCCGTAATCGTCGTAATACCCGGTATTGGTTTCCATATCATAATCCAGTGTGTCAGAATACAATGTTGTTGTTTTATTGACAAGCTTTACCGAATCTACTGCCTGTGCAAACCGGGTATCGCCATTGTAAAATATTT
>JAFGDX010000171.1 GCA_016931875.1 Prolixibacteraceae bacterium | reverse complement strand
CTGCCGCATTTTTTTTGCGGGCCGTATTTTTCATCCACTCTACTGAAACTCCGTCCATTTTTTCTTTTAGTTTTTTGGGAGCCATCGAAAACCCTGTGGTAAACATTTCAGGTAAAACAAATACATCGGTTGTTTCCACCTCTGAAATCATTTTTGTGTATTTTTCAAGATTTTTCCGAATGTCTTCCCATTCAATATCGGGTTGAATGAGTGTAATTTTCAGTTTTTCCATACTTCCTACAACTTGTCAATCACCGTAACTCCCAAATTCTCAAATTTATCCATATTCATCAAAGCTTCAGGTGCTTCTTCCAGCGAAATGGTTTTTCCTACCAGTAGCGCCGGGTTTAGCTTTCCGGCTTTTATCATTTCAAACATTTCGTTGTAACGAAAAGCCTGCATTCCGTGGCTTCCCAAAATTTCCAGTTCGTGTGCAACCACTTTGTCCATTGGTATTTTTGGGTGTTTATGATCTCCGGTCATTAGTCCCACCTGGATGTGTTTTCCTCGTTTTCGCAAACAACTCACCGAATTAAAACAAGTTTCCTGGCTTCCCAGTGCATCAATTGAAAGGTGTGCCCCCCGCCCGGTAATTTTTCTGATTTCGGCAGCAACATTTTCAACTTTCCGTGCATTGATTAAAGCGCTTGCCCCAACTGTTTTTGCCAGTTCCAGTTTCGAATCATCAATATCAACTGCCACTACATTTGCCCCGGCTGCTGCGGCAATCATAATTGCAGAAAGCCCCACACCGCCACAAGCATGAACGGCCACCCACTGTCCGGCAGTAACTTTTCCCTGGTCAATTACTGCGCGAAAGGAAGTGATAAACCGGCACCCTAAACTTGCAGCTGTTACAAAATCAATTTCATCAGGCAACTTTACCAAATTAGTATCGGCATATTTTATTTCAACAAATTCAGCAAACGAGCCCCAGGCAGTAAAACCGGGTTGAAACTGATTGTCGCACACCTGATGGTTTCCTGAAACACATTCAGGACAATGTCCGCAACCGCTTACAAACGGGACAGTTACGTGGTCGCCTGGTTTCCAGTTTTTAATTTCAGATCCGGTTTCAACAACAACTCCGGCCAGTTCGTGCCCGGGAACATGCGGCAAAACAATATCCGGATCGTGCCCCATCCAGCCGTGCCAGTCGCTGCGGCAAAGCCCGGTTGCTTCTACTTTTACCATAACACTACCAGCCGAAACTGTTGGTTTAGGAACCTCGCAAATTTCAACCTGCCCCTGAAATTTTTCGTAATACACCGCTTTCATACTTCCTGATTTTAATATGTTCAAAAGTAACAGAAAGGTTTCTGAATAGAATACCCCACTCCATTTTTTTTAATATATAATTGAAATTAAAGCATTTATAAGAAGTAAAAATTGTTTTAATGTATCGAATTCCTTAACTTTTATTTAGAAAAAGTGGAGACCAGCACCCACTAAAAAAACGGGGCGATTCCGAAAAGCCATACGAGTAGGAATTTATCAACTGGTAAAAAATGAAAAAAAATGTAGCAGAATTTATCGGCACTTTTTGGCTGGTACTTGGCGGCTGCGGAAGTGCTGTTTTGGCCGCAAACTTTCCAAATATCGGGATTGGCCTTGTTGGTGTTTCCCTCGCTTTTGGTCTGACGGTTTTAACCATTGTCTATTCCCTGGGGCACATTTCGGGAGCTCATTTAAACCCGGCCGTAACTTTTGGCCTTTGGGCCGGCGGAAGAGTAAGTGGCAAAAGCATTTTGCCGTATATTGTTTCACAGATTCTGGGTGGCATTGCAGCGGCAGCTGTACTTTATGTTATTGCAACCGGCAACGGTTCGGACATCGGTAATTTTGCCGCCAACGGTTATGGCGAACATTCGCCGGGAGGTTACAGTATGCTGGCTGCTATCGTTTCCGAATTTGTAATGACCTTTATGTTCCTGATTGTTATTCTGGGTGCCACCGACGAAAATGCACCAAAAGGATTTGCCGGAGTTGCCATTGGGCTTGCGCTAACATTGATTCACCTGATTAGTATTCCGGTTACCAACACTTCGGTAAACCCGGCGCGAAGTATCAGCCAGGCTGTATTTGTAGGCGACTGGGCAATTTCTCAGCTCTGGTTGTTTATTCTTATTCCGATTTTGGGCGCTCTTGCTGCCGGAGTAGTTTATAAAACGTTACAAAGCAAATAATTAAAATATACAGGTTTTGTTTGAAACCTTTGTTGATTTTATTATTAAAACACAAAATCCGGTACCAATGCACCGGATTTTGTGTTATTCTTTCCTGTTTATTTATAACTCAGCAAAAAAGTCATTCCCCTTATCATCAACAATAATGAAGGCCGGGAAATTTTCTACTTTAATTTTTCGAACGGCTTCCATTCCCAACTCAGGAAAATCAACTACTTCAACCGATTTAATGCTGTCTTTTGCCAGAATGGCTGCCGGCCCGCCTATTGACCCAAGATAGAAACCACCGTATTTTTTACACGCATCGGTAACCTGTTGAGAGCGGTTTCCTTTGGCCAGCATTACCAGCGAACCACCCAAACTCTGGAACAAGTCAACATACGGATCCATTCGTCCGGCAGTGGTTGGCCCAAAACTTCCGGAGGCCATTCCTTTGGGTGTTTTGGCCGGGCCCGCGTAATACACCGGGTGTTTTTT
>JAFGDX010000170.1 GCA_016931875.1 Prolixibacteraceae bacterium | reverse complement strand
GGGCGCCGTAACTGCTTTTTTTGTGCCATTTGTTTTTTCTTTTCCAGGCGTTTTTGTTTCGAATTTTCGGTGGGGCGGGTTTTTATCCGTTTTTTTTGCGGGGTCAACGCATTTTTCAGCAACAGGATAAACCGTTCAAACACCTTTTGTTTGTTTCCCAGCTGTGTGCGTTCCGATTCGGAAAAAAGCAGCAGTTCGCCTTCCGAATTGATCCGGTTGCCCAATTTTGTATAAATCAGCGCCTTTTCTTTTTCGGAAAAGACAGCCGATTCGTTCACCGGAAAACGAAGTTCCACACGTGTGTTTACCTTGTTTACATTTTGCCCGCCGGGGCCGCTGCTTCTTGTGGCTGAAAATGTACACTCGTTTCCGAGGCGTTTTTGTAGTTCTTCCGAAAAAAGCATGCTTATCCGTTTTTGCTTATCGATTCCAGTTTTTCAAGATGGGTAATCGAAATATCTTTTCCCTTTAGCCGGATGATTTTTTCCTTTTCAAATTCCTTCAAAAATTTAATGGCGCTTTCGGCCGAAATGGAAGCAAAATCGGCAATATCCTGCCGGGTGAGGTAGCTGAACACATTTTCCTTTAAAAATTCTTCCTGCGAAAGATAGAGGAGGGAAGAAGCCAGTTTTCCGCGCATCTGTTTGTAGGAGACATTTTTTATAATCTCAAACAAATGGCGTTCGTTCCGGTAGTTTTTCGAGGTAATTTCGAGTGCAAACTGCGGATTTTTCAGCAGCAGGTTTTTCAGCGTTTCCTTTTCAATCATACAAATCTCGCAGTCGGTTAAAGCCTGTGTGGAATAGGTGTGGATGTTTTCGCCAAAAATGGATGAAAAAGCCAGGAAATCGCCCTTTTGTGCCAGGCTGATGTTGATTTGTTTTTCAACACCGGTTTGCAGGTAAACTTTTACCAACCCTTCCACCACATAAATAACATACGGTGCAAAAGCGCCCTGTTTGAAAATGTTTTCACCTTTTAAATACGAAACCCGGGTTTTGTTTTCACTCAAAACTTCCATTTGCACCAGGTTTATTTTTTCGAGCGGATTCAGCGCTGTATGGTTATCCGAATCTGTCATAATTGCGTGTTTTGTTCACCTGCTGCAAAATTATCAAAACCTTTTATATATCGCGGACAAAAAAGCCTTTTAATTCACCGGGCTGTCGTTTGACAGGAAAAAAACCGGAAGATTTCAGTTGGTAAACCGGTGCCGTCCACCGTGTTTTTTGCGGTTTTTGTTTGGGAGCAGCGTATTTTTGTCGTAAGAAATGTAAAACAAATGAAGAGAGTAGCCATACCGGTAACCAATAATCAGTTGAGCGAATTTTTCGGGGCATGCAACCATTACGAAATTTTCGAGATTGAACGGAACGTAACCAAAACCTATGTTCTGCAGATTCCTGCTGAAACCGATATGATGGAACTGCCCGGATGGCTCGAAAAAAACGGGATTACCGATGTAATTGCCTTCCGGGTGAACCGGAAAATACTATCCCTGTTTGCTTCCCGCAAAGTCAATTTGTTTGTGGGGGTGCCGCTGGATAAGCCCCGGCAGTTAATCGACAAATACCTGCAGGGAAGACTTGAATCGGACAAAAAAATTATTGCAGAGATAACACAAAGTGAAGTTTAATTATTTAAAGATTTAAAATCATGAAATTATTACAAACAGGTTTGCACGAGTTTGAAACCGCAGCAGAATTGGAAAAGTTTATTAACGAGAATGAAAATGTGATGGTATGTTGTGGCAGAATGGGCCCGATGTGTATGCCGGTTTACGATGTAATGGAAGAATTGCAGGACGAACGCGATGATGTAAAATTTGCCGTGATGGCTTTTGATAATCCGGAAGCTGCCATTATTCGCAACGCACCCGAGTGCCGCGGGTTTATGGGACTGCCGTTTACCATGTACTACAAAAACGGAAAAGTGGCGCACGCTACCAGCAGCATTCAGAATATGCAGCAGGTTACCACTATTTTGGATGAACAATTTGTTGGAGTGGAATAATAAACCGAGGCTGTCCCAAAAGTCAGGCCTTATTTAGTTTTGTCATGTTGAGCGTAGTCGAAACATCTGTATCTCAAAGCAAAAGATTCTTCGACTTCGCTCAGAATGACAGTAAAATAAGACTTACCGGACAGCCTCATTTACTTAAATAACCATGGACGAAGTTTTTGATGTAATTATAATTGGGGCAGGCGCGGCCGGTTTAACCGCCGGAATTTATGCTTCGCGCTCCAAACTGTCAACCCTTATTTTAAACGAAGGCGCGGTGGGCGGACAAATGGTGCTCACCGAAGAAATTGCCAATTATCCCGGGGTGCCGGCAACCAAAGGCTACATGCTGGCCAACACCATGAAACAGCAGGCCAAAAGTTTTGGATGCAAAATTAAGTCGAACATAAAAATCGCACAATACAGGCTCAACGACGAGGTAAAGGAAATTGAACTTGAAGACGGAAGGGTGTTTCAGGGCAAAGCCGTGATTTTAACCCCCGGAGGACGGCCCCGTTCATTAAATATTGAAGGGGAAGACCAGTTCAAAGGCAAAGGAATTTCGTATTGTGCTACCTGCGACGGCGATTTTTTTACCGGAAAGGAAGTTGTGGTAGTGGGCGGCGGAAACTCGGCGCTCGAAGAAGCGGTGGCATTAACCACCTATGCAACAAAAGTTACCATCGTCCATCAGTTTGGTCAATTCCAGGCGTTTGAACACGCAGTGCAGGAAGCACGCAAAAACCCGAAAATTGAATTTATCATGGAGTCGGAATTGCGTGGGTTTTACGGAAACGGACAGCTGCAAAAAGTAGCCATCGAACATTTGCCCACCCGGAAAATATCGGAATTAAAAACCGACGGAACCTTTATTTTTGTGGGCTACCAGCCCAATACCGAAAGCATAAAAGGCCTGGTTGATTTGAATGAACGCGGCGAAATTGTGGTCGATTCGTCGATGAAAACCAGCGTAAAAGGAGTGTTTGCAGCCGGCGACTGTATTACCAAACGCTACCGCCAGGT
>JAFGDX010000169.1 GCA_016931875.1 Prolixibacteraceae bacterium | reverse complement strand
GCATCAACACGGTTTGTTCCGGTATAGGTGTAGGCACTGTCGCACCACATTAAAATATCTTCGTGCTGAATGTGTACATTGCCAATTAAACGGTTGGCATTTTGGGCAATATTTTCATCTGCTTCCAGATAATCGGCGTCTATAATATCAATCCGTTTTTTTTCCTGCCCATTCGAAATAAAAAAGAGTAGAAAAAAAGGAATTAAAAATATGGTTTTTATAACCAGATATTTCAGATTGATATTGAAAAACTGAACATGCATTAAAGCAATTTTGAAATGATATCTTCTACTGAAATATTTTCTGCCTCGGCTTTGTAGTTTTTTATAATCCGGTGGCGTAAAATTGAAGGAGCTACTGCTTTAACATCCTCAATGTCAGGTGAATATTTCCCGTGAACGGCAGCATGAGTTTTGGCTCCCAAAACCAAATACTGCGATGCCCGCGGGCCGGCTCCCCATTTCAGGTACTGGTTTGAAATATCTGCCGACAAATCATTTCCGGGACGTGTTTTGGCTGCCAGTTGCACGGCATATTTTAATACATTATCGTTGATGGGCACCTTGCGAATCAGTTCCTGGAAATATTTGATTTCAGCTCCTGAAATAACGGTTTTTAGATCCACATTCAAATTTGAGGTGGTATTTTTTACAATGGTAATTTCATCATCAAATTTGGGATAATCGAGCCACACCGAAAACATAAACCGGTCGAGCTGTGCTTCGGGAAGCGGATAAGTCCCTTCCTGTTCGATTGGATTTTGAGTGGCCAGCACAAAGAATGGTTTTTCCAGCTCAAACCGCTGCCCGGCAGCTGTAATAGCCCTTTCCTGCATGGCTTCCAAAAGTGCCGATTGTGTTTTGGGCGGGGTGCGGTTAATTTCGTCGGCCAAAATAATGTTGGCAAACAGCGGCCCCTGAATAAATTTAAACTGACGTTCCTTGTCGAGAATTTCAGTCCCGATAATATCGGATGGCATTAAATCGGGTGTAAACTGGATGCGGTTGTATTTTAGTCCCAGAATTTTGGCGATACTTGTAACCAGAAGCGTTTTGGCCAGCCCGGGAACGCCAATCAACAATACATGTCCGCGGCTGAAAAGTGTTACCAAAACCTGGGTTATCACTTCGTCCTGCCCGTAAATAACGCGGGTAATTTCTGTTTTTAGTTCTTTGAATTTTGCCTGAAGGCCATCCAGCGCTTCAACATCATTTTTAAAATCCATCTGTTTTCTTTTATTCAGCTTGTTTTGTTGCTTCTTTTCAAAGTTATTTTATCCAACTGTTGAACCTGAAATTACAGTTTGCGTATGTGTCGTCAATCCGTATGTAGGTTTCAGACTGGCGCTCTGAAATCCATTTCTGAAGAACATCTTCTTTCTTTTTTGCCAGGTACATATCGGCCAGTTGCTGATAATCGTCCTGGATGTTTGCTTTGTGTTCGTCCACTTTTTCAATCAACTTAATAATTTTGTAAACAGGTTGCTGTGTTGCCTCGTCAATGGTTTCGAAAGGTTCTGAAATCTCGTTTATATTCATTTGGGTAATCAGTTTGCTAACGTCGCTGTCCAATTCTTCAACCGGAAATTTGGAGGACATGGTATTTGGATTGATAACTACCCCGCCACTGTTACGCGAATTTTTGTCGGAAGAAAACATCATGGCCGCTTCTTCAAAAGCAATTTCATTTTTACGGATCAGGTTTGCCAAACTGTCAAGTCTTTCGTATGCTTGTTCTTTGGCTTCAACCGAAGGTTTCGGGCGCATTAAAATATGGCGTGTTTTAATTTTTTCGCCCTGTTTGTCGATAAGCTGAATAATGTGATATCCGAATTCGCTTTCCACAACGTTTGAAACTCTGTCCTGTTTCAAATTAAAAGCAGCAGCTGCATAGGAAGGATCCAGTTCTCCGCGGCCAAAATATGGAAGTTCTCCACCACTGCTGCTTGCGCCGGGTTCTTCGGAATACATGGCTGCCAGCATGGTAAAGCTGGTGCCTTCTTCAATTCTTCTTTTGTAATCACGAAGTTGTGCTTTTACACGGTTTTCCTCTTCAACCGAAATTTCGGGTTTTATGGTAATCTGCGCATATTCATATTTGGTTGGAATGGTGGGTATTTCCTCCTGAGTAAGGTTTCTGTAATGGTACCTTACCTCGGATGGGGTTACCGTAACATTCTCTACAATTTTATTTTGCATTTGCGAACTGAGCAACTGGTTACGTATTCCTTCCTGCATTTCCGATTTAATAACCGCAATGGGTTTTTTAAAGTAATCTTCCACTGCTTTTTCCGATCCCAGGCGCGAAATGTACATCTGAATCTGGCCATCCATTTGCTGGTTAACCTGGCTTGGGGTTACTTCAATTAATGTATCGAGTTCAGCTTCGGCCACCAGTAATTTGTCAATCAGCAAATCTTCCAGAATTTCGCATTTCATGTCTCCCTCGGTGGTAATTCCCTGTGCCTGCTGGTTGATGTGCATGTATTCAATATCTGATTTCAGAATGATATTACCGCCAACAACCGCAACAATCTGGTCAACAATTTTATCTTGTGCAAATGTGGCACCAGCCGATAATCCGAAAATTATCAGCGCCATCCAAAATTTTATCATGTTATTCTGTTTCATCTGTTTTCCCGTTATATATTTTAAATTTATTTTTTCGAACACCTTCTGTATAAACATTTTCTTCCATTTGTTTGAGAAATTCAATTTTTCTGCGGTTTAAAATTAAATTTCGAATATTCTCGCTCACGTATTCCGCCGGAGCAATTTCGTTTTTAAGCTTATAATCCTGAATGCTGACAAGATAATAATAATCTGCATCTGTCAGTTCAATTAATTTATTCCGCTGCAAAAACTGCGCAGGGTCGGTAATTTCCTGCGGAATATTTTTTAATACGGTTTCAAAATCAACCCAGTTGTCGGCAAAAATATCAAAACCTTTGGCATATTGTAAACAATATTCCCTTAACTCGTTTAATCCTTCCACCGAGGTGTCGCTGCAAAGTGCCTTTATTTGCTGCGGATTAGCTACTTCGTTCGGAACTTTGACAAATATGGCCTTAACAATGTTCTGGGTTAAATTGAAATTATCCGGATGTTCCTGGTAGTACGTTTCAATTTGGGTGTCAGTAACCACCGTGTCCATCCGTTGTTTTATCAGTTCGTTTTTGTATTTGTATATAATCAAGGAGTTGCGGTAGTTTTCAATTTCCTGTGCCAGGTTTTTTTGATCGGGAGTAAGGTTTTCTTCTGCCTTTTGAATAAGCAATTCCTTTTTTACCCATTTGCGGATGTAGTCGTCAATCATAACCGTACTGTCTTCCTTTTCTGTTCCGGCAGGTACAACTGAGGCAATGTCACTCAGATACAGTTTTTTTTCGCCCACTTCAGCAACTACTGTTTTCCCATTTTCGGTTTCTCCGGTACAACCCAGAAGCAGCGCTCCTGAAAGTAGCAAAATACTATATTTATTTATCCATTTACTTAACACTTGTTATTGTTTTCAATTGTTTTTTATTCACCTTTATTTTATATTTTTTTCTGAGGTCTTTAATCCACTGTTCTTCCAGATGGTTTTGATAAGCGGAAATGTACATTCCTCTGGCTTCGTCGAGTGTTTTGGGTTCGGGTGGAATTTTATCGCCGCGAATAAACGTAGTTTCGGCATCAAAATTTTCGGGTTCGGGCCCATTCCATACAAAATAATCAACTACCGGGTTACTGCCTTTTTCCCAGGCTCCTTCGGTTATGGTAATTTTGTTTTCACCTGTATTAATCAAGTCCGAAATTTCTTCACTGTTCATTCCGGCGGCAAAATATTGGTCAGCTTCTTCCCGTGTTTCGGGCGAGTTGCAAACAACCACAAAGCCTTTAAAACGTTCTTCCCACAAATATTGGTTTTTGTTTTTGCTGTAAAATTCTTCAAGTCCGGCTGAATCTTTTGCGGCAAAACTCCATATTTTTTTCTCAGAAATGTTAAACAAAAGAATTCCGTCATGATATTCCTGCATCAGGTATTTGAATTCAGGGTATTTTTCTTCAAGTTTTGCATCTTCCAGCCGGGTTATTTCATATTCGGTCCACGCTTCCCATGAATTGCCGTACGTTGTATTTTGAATGTTTTTTTCAGCAAGAAAACGGTCCAAGGCCCTAAAATCAAAATTTTGCCCGGCGATGGAGAATAGATGCATCGCCGGATTTTCAACCACTGTGCCCGTTTTTAATGATTGAATAGCCAGTTTGTTCTGCTGATTTTCTGTGTAGTTGTATTCTTTTTTCAGCTTCTCAATAAATACTTTTTTACTCGATGTGCTTCTTAACGGATCCTTTTTTATC
>JAFGDX010000168.1 GCA_016931875.1 Prolixibacteraceae bacterium | reverse complement strand
GAAGAAGGTTTTTCTGATGCACACCGGAATATTGCCAATTTGCGTCCGCTGAATTTGTATGGCTGGTCGAAACACGATTTTGATGTGTGGGCGCTCAAACAAACGCATACACCACCATTTTGGGCAGGAATGAAGTTTTTTAATGTTTACGGTCCCAATGAATACCACAAAAAAAGAATGGCCTCGGTTGTATTGCATGCCTACCAAACCATTTGCGAAACCGGCAAAATGAGTCTTTTCCGTTCGCATCATAAAAATTACGGCGACGGGGAACAAAGTCGCGACTTTGTGTATGTTGACGATATTGCCGATGTGATGATTTTCTTTATGGAACATCAGGAAAACCCGGGCATTTATAACGTTGGGACAGGAAAAGCCCGTACATTTCTCGATTTAACTCATTCGGTTTTTAAAAGCATGAAACGTAATCCCGAAATTTCGTTTGTTGACACACCGGTTGAACTGCGCGGAAGATATCAGTATTTTACCGAAGCCGATATTCACAAACTCAGGGAGATTGGTTACACAAAATCTTTTACCGACCTGGAAGAAGGAGTGGAAAACTACGTTGGAAAGTTTTTACTGGCCGAAGCCTGCTATTGATTTTTATTTTCCATGATTTGAAGGTTTTTATTTCAGCTGAATAAATTTATTTTTATAGAAAATATTCAGGATGAGAAAATTACTCTTTCATTTTGTTTTTGCCGTAATTGTTGCCGGCGATTTGCTTGGCGAACTGTATCGGCACCAGGTGTTGGAATTTGTTTTCAAGCCGTTGATAATGGTGTGGATTGCTGCCTATTTTTTATACTATGCAAAAGGAATTGACCGAAAAGTTATGCAGTGGGCCATGCTCGCATTTCTGTTTTCATGGATTGGTGACGTGCTATTGATAGCCGGAAACACAAAATTCCTGTTCTTTGTTCTGGGTTTATTGTCGTTTCTGTTGGCCCAGGTTTTTTATATAAACCTGTTTTTGCGTACCATAAATCTTTCGGGGAAGAAGCCCTTTTTAAAGAAAAGTCCTTACTGGCTGATTGCTTATATTGCCTACGGTCTTATTTTTTACATTATTTTGTTCGACCATTTGGATGCCACCCTTAAAATTGCGGTTTTTGTATACATGGTAGCACTTTTGGGAATGTCGGGTATGGCATTAAACCGGTTTGGGAATGGGCATCCGGTAAGTTTTACTCTTGTTTTTAGTGGTTCGGTTTTGTTTGTTTTGTCGGACACAATGATTGCAATCAATAAATTTCTGGCTCCCGTTCCGTATGAAGGAATTTTAATTATGGCGACTTACATTGGAGCTCAATATTTAATTATGACGGGGCTTTTAAAACAATATGAATAAAAAAATCCCGGTAGTAAAACCGGGACTTCAGTTATGCATGGTTTTGAAATGTTTTGATTTTTGAACTCAAAAATCGTTCAACAAATACCAGAATGGATGAAGCCAGCAAAATTCCGGCAATGCTTAACGGCACGGAACCTATTCTTTCAAAAAAGTTTTGATATTCCTGTGTAACTGTATTGGTGTTTATGGCGGGGATATATTCAGAAAGCCCGCCTCCGGTACCACCTCCGCCGGAAGAGAAAATAAACATGGCTGAAAATAAAGCCACAAACAAAATCAGGATAACCCAGAAACCTTTTCCAAGAACCCTTTCTCTTTTCACTTTTTCAAGAAGAGATTCTTTACTGAAAATCCTGTTCATTACGTTTACCGAAAAGTTGGCGCCTGGCGACTCCAGTGGTATTGTTTTTAGTAATGATTTTAATTTTTTATCTTCTTCAAAGGTTTTCATAATATGGTATATATTTCTTCTTTCAACATGTCATTTAAAATTGTATAAAGCTTTTTCCTGGCTCGGTGCAGTTTTACTTTTGTGTTGCTTTCAGTCAGCCGGGTAACTTTACAAATTTCTTCAATACTTTGTTCTTCAAAATAATAAAGCAGAATAAGTGTATATTCATCTTCAGGAAGTTTATCCAAAGCTGCCTTGAGGTATTTTTCCCTGTTTTCTTCAGGCAATCCGTCGAGGTTAAAATCGCTGTCGTCATCTTTTACATCAATGTCATCGGTTGAAGCAAAGTACATTTTTCTTTTTCTGACTTCGGAAATACAATTATTATAGGTAATCCTGTACAGCCAGGTTGAGAATTTTGCTTTTCCTTTAAATGTGTGCAGCGATTTATAAGCTTTAATAAAACTTTCCTGCGCAATCTCCTCAGCATCTTCACGATTTCTAAGAACTTTCAGTGCAATGGAAAAAACGACATCCTTATACTTTTCAACGATATAAGAATAATATTGGGTTTGACCGTTTTTTATTTTCTCAATATAAAAAATATCGTCTTTTTGT
Source organism: Prolixibacteraceae bacterium (assembly GCA_016931875.1). Lineage (GTDB taxonomy): Bacteria > Bacteroidota > Bacteroidia > Bacteroidales > Prolixibacteraceae > Draconibacterium. The sequence goes on along the minus strand of JAFGDX010000168.1, from coordinate 273 downwards.
TCCATCTGTCACTTTGACGAAAAAATGGTTTTCAGGTTACAGGTAAAGTTAAAAAAAAGAATTCTACAAAAAGTGTAACCGCCGAAACAATATTGCGTCCAAAAGGCAGAAAGCAAAAAAATAATCATTAAAAACTGAATATCATGGAAGGAATATTTGTACCGATTGGATTTTTTCTGGCATTGTTTGCCATATTGTATGTTTACTGGACTACCCGTACAAAAGAACGCCTGGCATTGATTGATAAAGGTGCCGATGCAAGTATTTTTAAGG
>JAFGDX010000167.1 GCA_016931875.1 Prolixibacteraceae bacterium | reverse complement strand
CTGCGGATTTTTAATACAACCATTCCAACAAACCACAGGTTTATCACCCTCATGCACAACCCGCAGTACCGGCTGAGTGTGGCCTGGCAAAATGTGGCGTACAACCAGCCACCACACACCGGTTTTTATCTGGGAACAGGAATGGAATATCCGCAGAAAAAGAAAAACAATATACAATTCGTTCCCCGCCTTGAACCAAACAAATACTAACCTGTTTCTATTCAAAACAAATTTAAAATCATGTACACAGGATTACTTCACACCCATAATATGTTTCGCTGGCTGGTATTAATTGCTTTGGTTTTGGCCATTGGTTTTGCCTTTTCGGGCTGGCTGGGAAAAAAGGAATGGAAAAAAACGGATAACATCACCGGATTGCTTCTTACCATTTTTATGGATATTCAGTTTTTGGTGGGACTTATTTTATATGCATTTGTAAGCCCGCTCACCAAAGCAGCCTTTGCCGATTTTGGTGCAGCCATGAAAAATGCCGATTTACGTTTTTACGCCGTGGAGCATATTATTTTAATGATAATTGCTTTGGCACTTGTCCACATCGGACGTTCCAAATCGAAAAAAGCAGTCACACCGGTAAAACAGCACCGGTCGGCAGCCATCTTTTACACCATCGGTCTGCTTGTAATACTGGCCGCCATTCCCTGGGAACGGGCGTTTATTTAACCCTTACTCGTTTAACAGGTGACGGGCAGCGAGTACCAAAAACATAAAATGGGTAGCTCCGCCTCCCATAACATACTCGGTTTGCTGCCAGAAAAACGGCCACTCTTTCAGCTCCGGAAAATCGGGGCGGATAATTCCGGTTCCGGAAACAACACCACCGGGAATAAATGAACGATCGGCGCGGTTCACACCATAAGCTTCGGTTACAGACCGTGAACCAACCCCCGAAGCAAACGAAGAGGTGTTTTCACCGGGGTGGTTTCCCAAAACAAAATTCAAGGCATTCAGCAGCAAATCTTTTTCAAATAATTCGGGTAAATTTTTATGAAGAAAATAGTGTTGCATGCCCAGTTGCTGTATCCCCCAGCCATCGCCCCAAACCCGGATATTGTAGGGAACCCCAAACGGATTTTCGTTTTGTTTTTCCTTCAGGTTATTCTGAAGCCGTGTAAAGCCCTCTTTCAACTTCTCTCTGAATTCTTCATCGTTACATAAGTTTAATGCCCTGCACACGGTCCAGCCCGTATTTCCCAAAGAAGCTACAATCTGGTCTTCCATCAGCAACAGTTCATTTTTGTATTTTTCGAAACCGGTAGTAATCAAAAGCTCAACGGCAGCTTTGATTTTTGCTGCATGTGCGCCACCTCTGATCTCCCTTTTTTGTTCGTACAGTTCAACAGCAGCGTTGAGACAACGTTTGGCCAGTTCCGGGTTATAATCTTTCAGCACACGCGATGCTGCTGCCAGGGCCTGAATAGCAGCAAATTCATGGCCTGCGTTTTCTTGGGTAAACACCCAGCGATCATCCGGTTTTCCCGATTCTGTAGCTGTTCTTTCATTTTCAGCCAGCTTTGGATTGTACTTCAAATCATCGGTCATTGACGAAGCATCGCCTAATAAAACATACTGTCGGAGGTTGTTGCAGATAATTCCGCGGTAAAGCCTGCCCAAATTTTCGTATCCGCCTAAAATGGAAAGCACCCCATGTTCCACCTGTTGTAATATATCCGGTTTTCCATCGGGTAAATGTATTTCAACCAGATGGTTCTCCTGGTCAACTGTGGTCTGGTCCCAGTTTATACCAAATTCCTCGTAAGCCAGTGCGAGAGTCCAAACGGTTCCGGCCTGCGATTCCACTCTCAAATCGTAATCACCGGCATCGTGCCAGCCACCGACATTAAGTCCCGGTACCTGTTGCAGCGGTTCAAAAGAGGTTAAGGTTGATGGCCCCTGAATGTAACCGTCAAAATGATTGGTATCCACCGGTGCCATCAGTGCATCGTCCATGTGACAGAGGTCGTGCCACACACGGTATCCCTCGTTTATCCGCATATGACACATCTGAACCGGAAGAAAATACTCAAGGGTGGGTTGCCACACATGGCGCTCATATACATCGGCACCAATCTGAAAAGGCTCGCTTGTATAATCTTCATACTGAACCTGGTAAACACCGGGCCGTTCAACTTCAGAAAAATCAAACTGATAATAGTTAAACCGCAGGTATTTCCCCCAGAAATATGGTTTTTCGGTTTTTATAATTTCATTCCCGCCGTTTTCAGAAAGCCGAATCAGCGAAACTGCGGAAACAGTTGTTTCGTTTTTGTCCAGTTCAACGCTTGCAACTTTAGGCTGACTGGTGTGGTATCCCACCTGGCTGACATGAACCACAGGCTTGTGTTTGAAATTTTCAACAACAGTTGGTTCCACTACCCATTCAATGGCACTTTTTGTGGCTCCCGATGGAATTTCGGAGCGCACCACAAACCAGCCGTTGTTATGGTAAAAGCGGCCATCGAGTAACTGGAGATCCGATTTCATGCTGGCAATACGCATGGTTTGTTCCGGAACATCGGGGGCAATGGTGAGCATTTTCCCTTTGGCCAGCGGGAACGCCTGCCAGTTTCCATCGGCATCTTTTTGCATGGGCCCGTTGGCCTGCAGCGGGAAAATACCGTGCTGACCATCCATGTACCACGATTTTCCAAACAACAGTCCCGGGAAAAGCTCGAGGTTGAAACCTACTTTCCCAATCCATTCTTCGGGGAGGGGTTTTTCCAAATCAACCACAATTCTGAATTTTTGCCCTTCGCCAAAAACCCGTACATCGTAACTGAATTCCAAATCGGGATAAAAAATCGGGTTAAATCCTTTCCTGTTCAGGTTCTCATCAGGAAAAGAACAGGTGACACGAATTTCATTGTTTTCCGGAAAAATTTGCCTTTCCCCCACTTTTGGAATGGGCTGCCACTGCCCGGGAGTGGGTTCCAAACGAATATCGCCGTTGGTGGCTACACGTGTTCCGTTTTGAATGATTCCAACTGCCCCCTGATGACCCTCCGGATAGATATCGTAAAAAACCATCACATTTAAACCGGGCATTTCAAAATACTCATCCTGGTTGATGGTTAAATCCTGGGCCGGAATACGAATAAAAAGAAGAAGAATGAGAAAAATCAAGATAATTTGTTTCATTTTACGTTGGTTTAGTCGTTTAAATTGTAAATATAACAATTTGTCGTTTCTCCTGCCAAGGTTCAAAAAATTATATTTTCCATTAACCGCTGCCGAAATTAGGTTTACAAGCGAACACAATTAACAATAACCTTCTGATTACAAGACCATTCACCATTAAACCGTTACTTTTTATGGCATCGGAAAAATACCCGAAAAGATATTTTTACTGTTCTTAATCCAATCATTTCGAATAAAACCCAATCAGGTTTACATTCAATAAATTATATTTGAAACAAAAAATTAATGAAACCGAGCCTTACATTCCTCATCTTAATGAATTTATTTTTCTTTATTCCAAATGTTGATTTTGCCCAGGATGAAACGACAGAAACCATCGGAGAAGTGATAAAAGATACACCCAATGATACGGAAAAGGTAAACTCACTTTTAAATATAGCCCGAAACTTAGAATATTCCGACAGGGAAAGGGCAGTACAACTATACAAACAAGCGCTGCCTTTTGAAAAAGATTCGTTGAGAAATGCAGAACTGCTGGACACCATTGGATTATTTAACTGGCAGCTTGGCAATTACAACGAGGCGCTGAAATATTTCAACGAGGCGCAGGTTATTTTTACGGAAATGCAGGACAGCATGTGGCTGGGAAAAATTTACAACAACATAGCGGTAGTGCACTGGGGCCTGGGAAACAGCAATGAGGCGCTGAATTTTTACCAAACCGCATTAACCATCAGAAGGGCAACAGGCGATAAAAAAGGGGTTGCAAAAGTTCTCAACAACATGGGGATGATTTACCAGGACTGGGGCCTGTACAACGAAGCCTTTAAATGGCACCACAACGCATTAGAAATTGCGATGGAAATTAACGACAATGATGTAATTGCCTATTCTTATGCCAACATCGGTATCTGTTTTGAAAACCAAAACAATTTTGACTCGGCCCTTGAAAACTACCAAACCGGTTTTGCCTATTTGCTAATAACAAACAAAAACAATCGTTCCAATTCATTCTTTTCATCCCACATCGGCGAAGTATACCGGAAGATGAACCAACTGGATTCGGCCCTTTTCCATTTTCAGAATGCGCTGGACTATGCCAACCGGACAAATAACCAAAACCGCATTGCCATTGCGGGGTACAATCTTGGTGAAGCATATTTGGTGATGAACCAACTGGATTCGGCCAAACACCACATTGATGCGAGCTACCGTTTGTCGCAGGATAAAAGTTACACCAGCCTGATTCGCGACAACCTTTTTATTCTGTCGGAAATTGCAGAAAGAGAAGGCAAAACCGATGTGGCTTTTGATTATTTTAAACAGGCATCGGCGTTGAAAGACAGTTTATTTAATTCTGAAAAAGTGGCCAAATTCACCGATCTCCAAATAAAATACTATACCGAACAGCAGGAAAAAGAGAATGTGATATTAAGGCAAAACAATAAAATTCAGGAAAGTGCAATAAAACAACAAAAAGCGGTAACCATACTCCTGATTGCCGGGAGTTTATTTATACTGGGAATACTCATTCATATTGCATACAGCAGAAGATCGGTAAGAAAACTAAATCGCAGGCTTGAAAAATCGGAAAAAAACCTGATTAAAGCCAATGCCGATAAAGACAAATTTTTTACCATTATAGCGCACGACCTCAGAAGCCCTTTTAACGGATTACTTGGAATAACCGATTTGCTCTCTTCAGATTTTGATTCCTATTCTTCGGACGAGATAAAAACGATGATTCACACATTAAAAGAATCGACCAGCAAAGTGTATCATTTGCTTGAAGGACTTTTACAATGGGCGCAAATACAAACCGGCAAAATCAGTTACCAGTTTGAAAAGCTCGACCTGGCCAAAACTGCAGAACGGGAGCTCCAAGTTCATTCAGCGAATGCAAAGCGTAAAAATATTTCGCTGGACATGTGTATTCAAAAAAACACCTTTGCAAATGCTGATGAAAAAACCATAGCCGTTGTTTTCAGAAACCTGGTTTCGAACGCCATTAAATTTACCAATCACGGCGGATGTGTTTCAATTAGTGCTGCAGAAAAGAAACATACCATTGAAGTTTCTGTAAACGATACCGGCATTGGCATGGAGAAAAGCGTAACAGATAAACTCTTCAACATTAACGAAAAAATCTCGGAAGAGGGAACAGCACAGGAAACCGGAACGGGGCTGGGGTTAATACTGTGTAAGGAGTTTGTTGAAAAAAACCACGGAACAATACGGGTTGAAAGCGAGCCTGGAAAGGGCAGCAGATTTACTTTTTCACTCCCCAAATATCTTGAAAAATAAGACAGGCTGCAGTCCGAGAAACGCAAAAAAAGGGCCGCCCAACCGAACAGCCCCAACTAAACAGATAGTTATGTATTAATAATTGGGTCTAATTTTTTCTCACTGAATAAATATCGTCGATTAAATGCTGGTATTTTACTGCCACCATATTTCTGCGCAATTTTAGTGTTGGCGAGAGTTCCCCGGTTGCGGGAGTCCATTCTTCGCACACCAGGCGAATGCGGTTGATTTGCTCGTGAGAACCAAGTTGTTTGTTGATGATTTGCACCTCCTTTTGAATTTTCTCTATCACTTCCGGAATTTGAATCAGTTCAGCATTGTTTTCATAATGGATTTTGTTTTCGGCACACCAGTCGTGCAGCAACGGGAAGTTGGGAGAAACAAGCGCGCTGGCAAATTTCTCGTTGGCTCCAATCACCATCACCTGCTCAATCAGGTTCGATGTTTTGAGCTTGTTCTCAATCATTTGCGGGGCAATGTACTTTCCGCCCGAAAGTTTAAATATTTCCTTTTTGCGGTCGGTTATTTTCAGGTATTTGCCCTCATCAAGTACGCCAATATCGCCGGTATGAAACCACCCAGCTTCATCTATAACCTCGGCCGTTAATTCCGGAGCTTTGTAGTACCCTTTCATTACGCCGGGGCCTTTGCAAAGTATTTCGCCATCTTCCGCAAATTTCACCTCAAAACCCTCCAGTACCGGGCCAACAGTTCCCACCTTCATTTCGCGCAAAGCCGGGTTGTTTACGGCAATAACGGGCGAGGTTTCTGTTAAGCCGTAACCTTCGAGATTAAGAATACCAGCCATCCCAAATACACGGGCTATTCTGGGTTGCAAAGCTGCCCCACCCGAAACAATATATACAATGTTTCCTCCCAGCGCTTCCCGCCATTTTGAGTATATCAGCTTATCGGCAATTTTTATTTTTAATGAAAGCCAGGGGCCGTATTTTCTATTAAATTCAAAGTGTTTGGTTAAACGCAGCGCCCAGAAATAGAGCGCTTTTTTTATTCCGCCAAGTTCTTTTCCCTTGGAAACAAATCCGTCGTACACTTTTTCGAGCAAGCGGGGTACCGAGTTAAACATGTGAGGTTTTATTTCCTTGAGTGCGGGGAGTATTTGTGCCAGACTGCTTACATAATAAACACCCATTCCCTTGTACTGAAAATGATAGTTTACACTTCGTTCATAAACATGGCACAGCGGAAGAAAACTGATTACACGGTGATCTTTCCCCAAATGATGCATTTTGGAATGCGCAACAAAGTTCGAAACCAGGTTTTGTTGCGTTAACATTACCCCTTTGGGAACACCGGTTGTTCCAGAGGTGTAAATTAAAGTGGCCACATCTTCAGGCTGAACAGCGTCTTTAAGTTCCTGAAGCAGCCCGCTCAGTTCTTCCCTTTTTGAAGCACCTAAATCCAGAATCTCCTGATAATGGCGCGCTCCCTCCACTTCTTCAAAAGTATACACGTGTTCAATTTCAGAAATCTGGTTGGCCAGCGGATGTATCTTTTCAAAAAGCTTTTTATCACCTACAATCACCATTCTGGCTTCTGAATGCTCCAGTATATATTTGTACTCATCTTCACCAATGGTTGGGTAAACAGGAACATGCACAACCCCGGTCATGGCCATTCCCATGTCGGCAAAATTCCATTCAGGGCAGTTGGGTGTAACCGTTGCTATTTTATCCCCCTTTTTAAAACCCAGAGCCAGTAACCCTTTGGCAAACAGATGCGACTTTTCGTAGTATTCCTCAGTGGAATACGTGTACCATTCCCCGTTCTTTTTTCCACCCAGCGCATCTTCCCGGGGAAACTCTTCCAGATAACGTTCAAGGATGTCAAAAGTACGTGTTACCTCAATTCCCATATTTTTATCGTTAAGTCAAACGGCCAAATATAACTGTTTTGAAACATACGGGAACTTTGTATGCTGCCATCAAAATCAGACACTGCTTTATTTGGAATGAATCAAAACAATAGCAAAGCATTGTTTTTCAACAGGTTGATTTTTTTTCAATCGAATTTTTGAGCATTTTATTCAAAAACAACAACTGTTATGTAAAATAAAAAAAATACAATCAGCGGCTTCCGAATACTCTTTTGGACATTCAAAAATCAATGCACCTTTTTTTGGTTTGCCTTTTCAAAATTCGAGTCTTTTATATAAGCCCAAACGAGTAACCCGGCCAGCAACAGGAATGTTACCGGCACAGCCGGGCTGATTCCGTCAACCACTCCCTTTCCGTATGAATGCAGGCCCGACAAGAAGTAGTTCACGCCAAAATAGGTCATCAGTACAAAAGCAAAACCCACTATTGAAGCCATATTATAGTTGTACAACCCTTTTAATGAAGGGATCAGGCGCATGTGAACAATAAACGAATAAATAACCACGGTAATCAGCGCCCAGGTTTCCTTGGGATCCCAGCCCCAGTAGCGGCCCCAGCTTTCGTTGGCCCACACGCCCCCGAGAAAAGTACCGATGGTAAGAAAATACAAACCCACCGTTGCCGACATTTCGTTGATGGTGGTCAGCTGCTCGGTAAAGCCTGAGACTTTGGAGGCATTTGACTGATTTCGCAACACAATCAATATCATAACCAAAATACCCAAAAAAGTACTTAAGCCCAAAAATCCGTAGCTGGCCGTAATAATAGCCACGTGAATGGCCAGCCAGTATGATTTTAACACCGGAACGAGGTTGGTCACTTCGGGATTCATCCAGCTTAAATGGGCTACAAAAAGGGCTACCCCCGAAAGAAATGCCGCCGTACCCACAACCATCGGGTATTTGCGGCCAAAAATAAGGCCTGCCAGCATGGCTGCCCAGGCTACATACACCACCGACTCAAAACCGTTGCTCCACGGCGCATGCCCCGAAATATACCAACGTGTTGCCAGGCCAGCGGTATGAATAAGAAACAGGATAACAATCAAACCCAAAAAAACATACCGAATAATTTGGGGAAGTGGTTTTTTCCTGAAAATATTAACAAGAAGCACAACCAGGAGTAAAAATCCAAACATAAGGTAAAACGGGAAAATCCGTTTAAACGGGTTTACCTTGTTGTAAAAAATTTCTGTGTCTTTTTTGGTTTGCGAAGGCAACAATTCGCCCCCGTATTTTTGCTGAAAATTTTTAATGGCTTGCAAAATCTCCACTGCATCGGCATTTTGCCGTTCGGCCACCGACTGCAGCAAAAGCTGAAAACCGCTTTTTACAAAAATGGAGTCACCACCACTGTATTCTGTGGCAACTGCTCCCGGGGCATACCACGGGTCATCGCGGTGAGAGCGCGGGTAAACCTGGAAAAGCGAACCTCCAAAAACCATAAAACAGATGTTCACCCGTTCATCCAGGTAAATGTATTCCTTTTCCAGCTGGTTTCTGAATGCCGGCATTTTGTTGTAGGCAGCCCGCACATTATCGGCAATACGGTAATTTCCCTGCCCGTCAAAAAGCTGCTCAATACTGATGTACTTCCCGTTTATTCCCAGCTCGGCAGCCAGTTCTTTATCCGACACCCGAACCACAGGCAGCGTCCGCCAGATTTCAGGATGTGTCATCATGCTTAAAACCACCTCATCGGCAGTTTTCCCGTAAAGTGAAGACTTCCGGCTCACTTTCCGTACAATTTCGCTGTTTAATGTTGAAACGGGTTCAATTCGCCCGTCAACGCCCTGCACCCACAATTCACTAAATTCAATAACCACCTGGTCGTGAATATCGGGTATTCCGGCGCCCACTCCGGGTTGTGCCGATGCAGAAACCGACAAACCGGCAAACATCAGAAGCAATACAATGGCTTTTACTGAAATTTGCTGAAGTTTACGCGCCAGATACTGAAAATAGGAATATCTGTTCACCAGGGAAAGAATGATGCCAATGATTAAAAGGGCATAACCAATGTAGGTAATCCAGGTTCCCACAAAATCGTGATTGACCGACAACACGGTTCCTTTTTCATCCTGATCGTACGACGACTGGAAGAATTTATATCCTTTGTAAACCAGGGTATTGTTCATAAAAATGCGGTAATCGCGTTCCAAACCAACACTTTCATCAATGAGTACCACTTCGGAAGCAAATGATGAGGGAGACTCGGAACCCGGGTAACGTTCCAGTTGAAAATCTTTTAAATAAATCTGAAAGGGCACCTGAATGGGCAGCCCGCCATAGGCCAGTTT
>JAFGDX010000166.1 GCA_016931875.1 Prolixibacteraceae bacterium | reverse complement strand
GAAGCTTTCAGCAGAAACCTATATTTCGTTTACCCACAAACTCAACCAGTGGGATGAGGTACAGGAGAACCTGAACAACGCATTAAAAATTTACAATCTCGCTCTGCGTTATGACTTTAACGACGAAGTAACTTTGTGGGCGGGCCGAAAAATAAATCCCCTGATTGCCAATATTGGAGCAGTTGACGGACTTCAGTTTGAAACCGGTTTCAAAAAAATGTTTGCGGGTGTTGTAGCTGGCTCGCGACCTGATTTTCAGGATTACGGTTATAACTTTAACTTATTTGAATATGGCGCTTATTTTGGGCAAAGCCAAAAAGTAAAAAACGGTTTTGTACAATCGTCACTGGCTTTTTTCGAACAACGGAATTCGGGAAATGTGGACAGAAGGTTTGTCTATTTTCAACACACCAATTCGGCAGTTAAAAATCTGAACCTCTTTTCATCGGTTGAACTCGATTTATATAAACTGGAAAATGATCAGCCCCAAAGTACGCTGAGTTTAACCAGCTTGTATTTGTCAGCAAATTATCGTGTTTCGCGAAAATTGTCGTTGTCTGGTTCTTATGATAATCGCAAAAATGTGATTTATTATGAAACCTTCCGGAATTATGCGGATGAAATTTTACAGCAGGCCAGCCGGCAGGGAGTGCGTTTCAGGGTGAATTACCGACCGCTTAATTATTTGATGTTTGGGGCCAGTGCCGGAACCCGTTTCCGGAAAGAAGATCCCCGGCCAACAAACACACTAAACGGATTTGCTACCTGGTCAAATATTCCGGCCCTGCATGCTTCGCTAAATTTATCGGCCAATGTAATACAAACCAGCTATCTGGACGGCCAGATTTACGGGGCCAGACTTTCAAAAGACATCATTCCCGGAAAAATTTATTCCATGATTCATTATCACCGGGTGGCCTTTAAGTATCTGAACTCGGCAACTAAACTGAAACAAAATATCGGGGAGATTGATTTTTCAACACAGTTCAACAAAAGATTGTACCTGTCTGTTAACTTTGAAACAACCTTTCAGGAAGAAGAAGTATTTAATCGGTTATATTTAAGCCTGAGAAGAAAATTTTAATTTTTATATTCGCAGTTGGTAAACAAATAAAAAGATAGAAATGAATATGCTGAGAGTTTTTGGAGTTGTGATGTTGGTTGTACTTATTTCTTCATGTGTAAGAAATAAAAGTGGTGTGCCGGTGCAGAATGAAGTGCCCGCCAATGCCAATGTTTTTGAAGTAAACGAAGTTATTCAGGGCGACAGTTATACTTATCTGAATGTAAAGGAAAATATGGCTGAAAGATGGGTGGCGGTTTCGAAACAGGATATTGATGCTGGTGAAGTTTATTATTACGATAACGCCCTGGAAATGAAGAATTTTCACAGCAAAGAGATTGATCGCACTTTTGACGTAATATATTTTGTTAGCGAGATTAGTAAAACTCCGCTGGCACAAGCGCAAAGCCCAATGGGGGGGATGATGCCCGGAATGGGAGGCGATATGGCAGCCCACAGCGGCAGAGTTTCTACTGAAGAACACAGCGAAATCGCCCTTGAAAAAAAGGCAAATGAGATTACCATCGCCCAGATTTTTGACAAGCGAACTGATTATTCAGGGAAGGAAATTGAGATTCGTGGTGTGGTGGTAAAAATTAATAAAAGCGTGATGGGCAAAAACTGGATTCACATTCAGGACGGAACCAGCGGAAGCGATGGAAATTATGATCTTACCATTACCAGCCAGGATGTAGCCGAAGTAAACGATGAAGTTACTTTTAAGGGAAAAATCACGCTGGAAAAAGATTTTGGCGCGGGTTATTTTTACGATGTGATTATGGAAGATGCTACGTTGCTTAGCACTTCATCAACCGTTAATTTATAAGCCTGCATTTTACAAAAGAGGTTTAATTTCTGCCAAAAACTTCTTCATGGACGATATTCCCGTCCACATCGTAATGTTGAAATACAAGTTGTGGACGGCCATTTTTGCGTGAAACTTCACCGCGCAGAAACCCGCCCTTTACACGGAGAAAACGATGTTCAGGCCGCAAATCTTCCGGATCCCAGCCGCCGGCGTGCATGTCGGCTCCTGCTCCGCAACTGAATTCCCAAAGATTGGTGCCTTCAAAATGGGTTACATACTGCCAGTGCCGGTCGCCGTTACACAAATAAACATTGTCGAACCGGTTCAGAAATTCACGGATTTCATTTCCTTCATAAGAATAAGTTGCGTTGGCATAATTGTCATTTTTACTGTCGCGGTCGGGGCCCAAAATGGGGTTGGCATTAATAATCACCTTAAATGTGGCATCCGATTCCTGTAACGTTTTAAACAGCCATTCTTTCTGTTCCTTGCCAAAAATCGTTTTCTCAGGTCCGTCTGCAATATTGTTTTTGCTTCGGAAATTGCGTCCGTCGGTAATCCAAATCTGCAAATCTTTTCCCCAGCGAATGGTTTTGTAGGTTTTTTCTGCGGAAGGGAATTGCTCGCTGTCAAAAATTTCCAGTCCCCGTTCCCACGAAACCGTACCGTAATTCATCCCCGGAAAAGCATCGTCGCACAAAACGTCATGGTCGTCTTTCATAAAATAACTGGTTACCTGTGTCCAGAATTTTCGTTGCAACGGAAGCGCAAAAATCCGGTCCCACTTAAACCGCATCAG
>JAFGDX010000165.1 GCA_016931875.1 Prolixibacteraceae bacterium | reverse complement strand
TTCCAAATCTTTTTGCCTTCCGCAATATCGTCGAATTCCTTCTCCACTTTTGCAGTGAAATTGTAATCCATAATTTGCTGAAAGTTGTCGATAAGAAAATCGTTAACCACCATTCCGATATCGGTGGGAAAAAGTTTTGATTTTTCGGCTCCGGTGATTTCAGTTTTGGTTTTTTCCGAAATCGTTTTGTTTTTAAGGGTCAGTACCTCATATTCACGTTCCACTCCCGGGCGGTCTTCCTTAACCACATAATTCCGGTTTTGAATGGTGGTAATGGTTGGCGCGTAGGTCGACGGGCGGCCAATACCCAGTTCTTCCAGCCGTTTCACCAGCGAGGCCTCCGTAAACCGGGGCGGACGTTGGGTAAAACGCTGTGTGGCAATTGCCGACGACAATTGCAGCGAATCGTTTACTTTTACCGGCGGGATAATTTCATCTCCGTTTCCGTTGTTTCCGTTTTCATCATCTGTCGATTCAATATACACTTTCAAAAACCCGTCGAAAAGCAGCACTTCGCCTGAAGCAACAAATTTTTCGGCGGCATTTGAAATGGAAATGGTGACGGTTGTTTTTTCCAATTCGGCATCAGCCATTTGCGAGGCGATGGTACGTTTCCAAATCAAATCATACAACCGTTTTTCCTGGTTTGTGCCATCCACCGTTTCATGGTCCATATAGGTGGGGCGAATGGCCTCGTGCGCCTCTTGTGCACCTTTGGTTTTGGTTTTATAATTTCTGATTTTTACATACTTGTCGCCGTGCAGTTCCTGTATTTTTTGTTTGGCGGTATTTAATGCCAGCCCCGACAGGTTTACCGAATCGGTACGCATGTAGGTTATTTTTCCGTTTTCGTATAAACGTTGTGCCACTGCCATGGTCTGAGAAACCGAGAATCCCAGTTTACGGCTGGCTTCCTGTTGCAGTGTGGAGGTGGTAAAAGGTTTGGCCGGCGATCTTTTCCCGGGTTTTTTTACCACGTCGGCCACTGTAAACGCAGCGTTTTTGCATTTTTCAAGAAATCCCAGTGCTTCTTCCCGCGTGGCAAAACGAGTAGAGAGTTCGGCTTTGATGTCGGTCAGCTTGCCTTCCTCGTCTTTCATCAGAAAGTAACCGTTTACCCTGAAGGAAGATTCACTGGTGAAGCCGATAATGTCACGTTCGCGTTCCACAATCAAACGAACGGCTACCGACTGCACCCTCCCTGCCGAAAGTGAAGGTTTTACCTTTTTCCACAAAACCGGCGAAACCTCAAAACCTACAATGCGGTCGAGAACACGACGGGCCTGCTGGGCATTCACTAAATTTTCGTCAATCGAACGCGGGGTTTTTACCGCATTCAGAATGGCATCTTTTGTAATTTCGTGAAAAACAATACGTTTTGTATTTTCGGGTTTGAGTTTCAAAACCTCTTTTAAATGCCACGCAATGGCTTCTCCCTCGCGGTCTTCATCGGAAGCAAGCCATATCATTTCGGCCTGGCCGGCCAGTTTTTTGAGTTCGGTAACAACTTTTCTCTTGTCGGGAGTAATAATGTACTTGGGCTGATAATTTTTTTCAATATCAATTCCAAAATCTTTCTTCTCCAGGTCTCTAACATGTCCCATGCTTGAAGTAACAAAATAATCACCCCCGAGAAATTTTTCAATGGTTTTTGCTTTCGCCGGCGACTCAACAATTACAAGGTTTTTATGCATATGCTTTACTCTTCCTTTCAAAAAATTTTTTGCAAATTAAAGAAAATCAAACGCGAAGTTCAAAATTTAACCACTTAATTTTTTAAATTCTATTTTATTGATAATGATGATTTTATTTTTTGCAATCAAAAATAATGATGTAAAACTAAGCGTTTAAACAATTGCTGCGTAGGCAGAATCATATATATTTGCTGTGGTATTTAATTCCGGAAATTTATGTCAGAAAGAAAGAAAAAGTATACAAAATATATTATTGCCTTCTGGTCGCTTATTTCGCTGGGAGTGTTGGCGGTCTTCCTTCTGTTTTTTATGATTGCCAAAGGAAAGCTGGGTTTTATGCCCAGTTTCGAAGAGCTCGAAAACCCGCAGAATAACCTGGCATCGGAGATTTATTCGGTTGACGGAAAGGTGCTTGATAAATATTTTATCAGGGAAAACCGCACCTATGTGAATTACGAAAATCTGCCTGAAGAGTTGATTAATGCTTTGATTGCAACTGAAGATGTTCGGTTTTACAATCATTCAGGAATTGATTTACGGGGGCTGGTGCGTGTGGCCAAAGGAATTATTACCGGCGATACCAGTTCGGGCGGCGGAAGTACACTGAGCCAGCAGCTGGCCAAGATGCTGTTCCCGCGCGATGCCATGGAGAGTAGTTTACAGCTGGCCCTGCGAAAATTTAAGGAATGGGTGATTGCCGTAAAGCTGGAACGCAGTTATACCAAAGAAGAAATTATTTTAATGTACCTGAATAAATACGATTATTTAAACAATGCCGTGGGAATAAAAACGGCCGCACAGGTATATTTTAGTGTTCAGCCCGATTCGCTGCAACTGCACCAGTCGGCAATGTTGGTGGGCATGGCAAAAAACTCTTCGCTTTACAACCCGGTGCGCAGACCCGAAATGGTATTGCAGCGAAGAAACGTGGTTTTGAACCAAATGCATAAATACGGATTTATTTCCAGAGAAGTAAGAGACTCGGTAAAACAACTTCCGCTCGATTTGGATTATCATAAAGTGGACTACAAAAGCGGGGCCGCGCCCTATTTCAGGGAATATTTGCGTTTAACCATGACTGCAAAAAAACCGGTGCGCGAAAATTATGCATCGTGGCAGGGGCAGAAATTTATTGAAGATTTGGATGAATGGGAAAACAACCCGCTTTTTGGCTGGTGCAATAAAAATGTAAAACCCAACGGCGAAAATTACGATTTGTACAACGACGGGCTGAAAATCTACGCCACCATTGATTCGCGGATGCAAAAATATGCCGTAGAAGCCATTGAACAACACCTTCGTTACGATCTGCAACCATTGTTTGACGAGAGTATGAGAGATTTGAGAAACCCGCCGTTTGCCAATAACATGACTGCCGAAGAAACCGAAGACTTGCTCGACAGAAGTATTCGTCAGAGCGAACGCTACCGGGTTTTGCGTTTGCAGGGAATGGACTTTAGCGAAATAAAAGAAAATTTTAAAAAACCCGTGGAAATGACCGTTTTCTCATGGCAGGGTGAAAAGGATACGGTGATGACACCCATCGATTCAATTAAATACTACCTCCGCTATTTCCGCTCTTCGTTTATGGCTATGGACACGGAAACAGGCGAAGTAAGGGCCTATGTTGGCGGACCCAACTACAAGTATTTTATGTACGACATGGTTAAAGACGGGAAACGCCAGGTGGGTTCTACCGTAAAACCGTTTTTATATACCCTTGCCATGCAAAATGGCCTGACACCGTGTACCAAAGTTCCGTACGTAAGCCAGCAGTTTCAAATGCCCGACGGCACGATTTACGAGCCCAAAGACTCGGATGTGGATGAAGAAAAGGACGGCAAACTGGTAACGTTGAAGTGGGGACTGGCCAATTCAAAAAACCGGATTTCCGGATGGGTTCTGAAACAATTCAGCCCGCAGGCGGTGGTTGAAGTTATGAAACGACTGGGCGTTTACAGCCCCATTGACCCGGTGCCTTCCATGTTCCTGGGAACATCAGACATTACACTTTATGAAATGGTGGGCGCTTTTACCACCTATGCCAACCTGGGTGTTTTTATTAAACCTTATTTTGTAACCCGGATCGAAGACAAACACGGGAACGTAATTGCAACCTTCCAGCCTGAAAAGCATGAGGCTATTGATGAGCAAACCGCTTACCTGATGCTGAATTTAATGCAGAGTGTTATTAATGAAGGAACAGGAATCCGCTTGCGGTTTTCAAATCTCAGCCGTGAAAGGGTGACGCAGGAGTATGGCAATTTCACCATGCCAATTGCCGGAAAAACGGGAACCACACAGAACCACTCTGATGGCTGGTTTATTGGTGTAACCCCAAAATTGGCAGGCGGTGTGTGGACAGGTGCAGATTTACGCAGTATTCATTTCCGGACGATTACCACCGGGCAGGGAGCAAATATGGCGCTTCCCATTTGGGGCTACTTCTACAAAAAAGTACTGGCCGATCCTTCACTGGGTATTACGGAAGAGCAGAATTTTAAAGCGCCACTCAATTTTAATATCGATCTTGATTGTGATGACGATGACGGCAAAAAAACACCTTCCGATTTTAATGATTTCTTCTAAAGAGTAACGGCAGTCAGTAAAAAGCACATCTTTTAATTTGCGGGAGAAACCGGGCGGATCAGAAATCCGGTTGGGAGAGTTCCCGGTTTTTGTTGCTTGTATCAGACGAAAACTGATCGATTTTCAGCGCTTGTTACGTGGTTTTCCAGAAATTAATATTCTTTTACCAAAGACCTAATCTCTATTTTTGTCATTGTAAAATAATTTTTGAAGATGGAAAACAGGACGATAGTAAATTATTATTACAAGATTAAAATTCTCTTATCGCGCGAAGATTTTGCCGCGGTGGAAGAAGAACTGGATTACGCACCCAACCAAAGCCTGGAAGCTTTTTACCATATTGTTGTTGCCGGATATTCAGCAGATTTTGCTTTGGACAACTACCGGAATTTGTATGAATATGTAAAAGAGAAAGAGATTGGCTATGCCACGGCGCTGGTAAGCTATGCCTTTTATCCCGGAATGGATGCAGGAATGTATATCACAAAAACACAGTGGTACGAGTTAAACTAAAATTCGGAAGCATTTTAGAATTGGTTCCATCTTATTTTTTCAAATTGCAATTCCTCAAACGGTTTTCCTTCCCGTGTTTTTACCGGATAACCCAAAGTTATTATGCTTAAAACCCTGTAATTTTCAGGAATGTTCAGCAATTGCTGAATGTATTTTTCAGAAGTGATACCGGCCGGATGCATGCGGTTCCGGATTTGTATCCAGCAACTTCCCAGCCCAAGCGATTGTGCGCTGAGTTGCAGCAGAACCGAGGCTATGGAGCAGTCTTCAATCCACACATCGTTTTTGGTTTCGTCGGCACAAACCACCACTGCCAGCGGCGCCGTGGCCAGCGGGGTTGTTCCGTGAGCTTTGCATTCGCCCAGTTGTTGGAGCTTTTCCGGCTCGTCAACAAAAATAAATTCCCACGGGTTGATGTTTTTTGAGGAGGGCGAACGCAACAGCGCTTCCTTTAAAACATCGGTTTTTTCCGGCTCAATTTTCTGCCCGGTGTATTTGCGGATGCTTCTGCGGTTTCTGAGAATCTCAATCATAATGGTTTTTTCACTGTTTCCAGGCACCAAAAAAAGAAAAAATTCACGAAGTTGCGTATTTCTTCTATGTGGCGATTTTATTGAATAATAAAATTTCATAACTTCAACACCCTCAACTAAATCAGAAACAATGAAAATAAAAGGTCTCTTACTTCCGCTGATTGCACTG
>JAFGDX010000164.1 GCA_016931875.1 Prolixibacteraceae bacterium | reverse complement strand
GCCGTATTTCATAAAGATTTAAAATTCACTTAAAAAAGTTATTTTTGAAAAACTAAATTATTCAAAATGAAATTGATTTTGTCGTGTATAGCAAGTGGAGCAGTTTTGTTCGTCTGCGCCAAAACCAATGATTTCAAACCCGGGGAAATTCGTTTTCAGGAAAAAGAAAAAGTTGAGTGGGAGTTGGTTTGGGAAGATAATTTTGAAACCGATGGACTGCCCAACGAAAATATCTGGTCATACGAAGTGGGGTATATCCGGAATAACGAAGCACAGTATTATACTGAAAAAAGAGCCGAAAATGCGAGGGTTGAAAATGGCAACCTGGTTATTGAGGCGCGGAAAGACAACTGGAACGGGAATGGGATTACCTCGGCCAGTATAAATACCTTCAACAAAAAAAATGTGTTGTACGGAAGGGTGGAAGTGCGGGCAAAACTTCCTACAGGGCGCGGCACCTGGCCGGCTATCTGGATGCTGGGAACAAACATAAAAACCGGAACAGGCTGGCCTGCCTGTGGCGAAATTGATATTATGGAGAACGTGGGTTTTGATCCGGATGTCATTCATGCCAATGTGCATACAAAAGCCTACAACCATGTTTTGGGAACCAACAAGGGGAATAAAATTACCGTTTCAAAACCATACAATGATTTTCATATTTACACCATAGAGTGGTTTGAGAACCACATCGATTTTTATGTGGATGATTCGTTGTACTTTTCGTTTAAAAACGAACAGACCGGAAACGACACATGGCCGTTTGACAAGCCACACTACCTGATAATAAACCTTGCCATTGGCGGTGGCTGGGGAGGTCAGCAGGGAATTGATGAAACAATTTTTCCGCAGAAGTATTACATCGATTATGTAAAGGTTTACAAACAAAAAGAGTAAAAACCTTTTTTGGATAAATTGATTTCTGACTGCACTGCCATTTACTGAAAGTATTTGGCTTGTAATTAAAATTTAGGACGAAACAGTTTCATCAATTTTTTTTGCCAGCGTATAATCCTTGTCCGTAATTTTATTTTCGCTGTGGGTAAACAGCATCACTTTTACTTTTTTGTACGAATGGATTAAAATATCGGGGTGGTGATCCATCTCTTCGGCAAGCGGAACAATTGTATCAACAAATTTTACGGCCTCCACAAAATTGGAAAAAGCAAACTCTTTTTCCAGGTATTTTTCCTCTGTTTTCCAGCTCATAATTCAAAATGTAATGGTTTCTGTATTAAGTAACGAACAGGATTCAAAGGAGTTCAATAAAAAAATGGAAAACCACCTTATAAAGAAGAGGCAAATGTAAACCGAAGTTAACTGTAGCGCTGGTATTCTTTTATAATTCGCAACAGCTCCTCGCGGTTAAACGGTTTTGAGATGTAGTTATCGAACCCGGAGTCGAGCACTTTTTGTTTTTCTTCTTCAAAGGCAAATGCGGTTTGTGCCACAATGGGGAGGTCGGCCCGAAAGTTTTTAATTTGCCGGGTTGCCTGGTAGCCATCCATAACGGGCATTTTTAAATCCATGAGCACCAAAAAAATGTTTTTCTGGTTTCGGCACATTTCAACGGCCTGTTGTCCGTTTTCGGCCACGGCAAAATTTATTCCGGCCCGTTTTAAAATTTCTTTTATATAGTTGATGTTTGCCTTGTCATCTTCAACAACAAGGATTACCGAATTTTCTTTCAGAGAAGTTGTGATGTGTTCTTCAGGCGACTGGGCAGCATTTTTCAGGTCTGAAATGTAAGGGATGGTAAAATAAAACCGCGAACCTTTTCCTTCTTCCGATTCAACACCAATTTTACCCCCGAGCAAATCGACATTTCCTTTGCAAATGGCCAGCCCCAATCCAACACCATCGTACAATTTCATGACATTGTTGTCTGCTTTCTGAAACCGGTCGAATATTTTTTCATGCAACTCTTTTTTGATTCCAATCCCGGTGTCTTCAACATAAAATTTGAGTTTGTTTTGTTTTATATAGTAGCCAAATTCAATGTATCCCTGGTCTGTAAATTTCAGTGCATTGCTAAGCAGGTTAAACAATATTTGCCTGAGTTTGGCAACATCGGTAAGTACAACAACCGATTTGTTATCGAGCCCTTTGGTAAGGATAAAACGGATTTCAGGTTTGATGCGGGGTTTAAACACACTGTATATTTCTTCCAGCAGGTCGTTAATGTTGGTTACATCGTTGCTTACTTTGATATTCCCCGACTGGATCATTGAAATGTCGAGCACATCGTTTACAACTGAAAGCAGTTGTTTGGATGACCTGGTTATGATTTTTATATACTCCTTTTTTTGCTCTTCGTTTAGGTGTTCGTGTTCCAGCAAACTGGCAAAGCCAATAATTCCGTTCATGGGTGTGCGTATTTCATGCGAAATATTTTGGAGGAACGATGTTTTCAGCCGATCGCTTTCTTTGGCTTCTTTTTCTGCTTTTCTCAGCCTGTCGAGGTGCCGTTTTAAAAGAAGGTAAAACAATACACCGGTTACAACTACGTAAAACCAGCCTTTAAATGTTTGAAGCTGGGTAAGGCTTACACTGTCATTTACCAGGAGAAGCAGGATTTTATCCGAAAAAATAATCCACAAACCACCAATCAGCAAGTAGGCCATTGTGATTCTGTATTCGAATTTGTATCTGCGTTTCATTTGACAGGATAAGTTATTAATCGTTTTTGGGAATAAATATAATAAAACTTTTATAATGTTTTTTTAGTCAGCGATTTATAATGTTTCCGGATAAAGCATTTGGTTGGTGCCTGATTATTTTGTGAGCGATAACCGGCGCCGGGGCTCGTTTCCGTAACCTTTTACCTCAATGCTTTTGGAAGTGAGTTTTACCACGGCAAATGCATTTGAACTTTGGGTTTCAACCATTCCTTTTAAATTCAAAAAGTGAATTCCTTCCCACAGAACATAATTTCCCGAATGATTGTGTCCGTTCATCCAGCATTTTACACCGTCGTATTTTTTCAGAAT
Source organism: Prolixibacteraceae bacterium (assembly GCA_016931875.1). Taxonomy (GTDB): domain Bacteria; phylum Bacteroidota; class Bacteroidia; order Bacteroidales; family Prolixibacteraceae; genus Draconibacterium. Next base: position 2,257 of record JAFGDX010000164.1, on the reverse strand, counting down.
GGCTAAAACTTCTTCCGAGTTCCACAGCGTGTGTGCTTCAAGCGGCAAAAGCGGGTAGTGGCAAAATAAAATTACCTGCTGATTTTGTTTTTGCGCCTGCCGAAGCTGCTCTTCCAGCCATGCAAGTTGTTCACAGCCAATTCCACCGTTCCATTCGTGAAAATTTGGTTTATTTTTTTCTTTCAGTTTTCCGGTCATTTGTTCGGCCTGTTTTACAACCTCCGTATTGTTGGAATGAAACGTAATGTCATTCCCGTCCAGAAAAATAAAACGCCAGCCCGCCCGCTCAAACGAATACCAGGTTTTGGAAAGCTGAAGCTTTTCGGGCACCTTTTCATAATGAATGTTTTCCACCTCCAGATCGTGGTTGCCAATTACATGATAAACACGCGTGTTTAACCGCTGCAAAACCGGCTGAAGTGTGTCGAAACTTGAAAAATCCCTGTCAATGAGGTCGCCCAAACCCACTACAAAGGCAATGTTTTTATTTTGGTTAAATGTATCGACACATTCACTCAGTTTGGCGGGCGAATTTCGGTAAAACCGGTCTTTCCAGGTTTCACAGTCGCAGTACTGGCAATCGGCAAATACGCCGAACTCAATTTGCGATTTTGTTGGTTGACTCAAACTCATAATCAAAAAAATAATACTGTATTGCAACGCGGATTTTACCTTCATTTGTTTTCGATTCATTTGTTTATCTTTTGCGCATTTGCGAGACACTTTAAACATAAATCATTTTTCGTGTCATCCCGCCATCCACAGTAAAGTTTTGGCCGGTAATGAAACTGTTTTCTGGATTTAACAGGAACAATATCAAATTTGAAATATCTGTTGCAGTTCCCACCCGTCCGGCAGGGTGCTGCGCCTTGTCTGCCAACGTTTGCAGGTAGGGTTTTGCTTCCGATTTTTTTCGAATGCCCGAAACATCAATCCAGCCCGGACTGATGGAATTTACCCTGATTTCAGGCCCCAAACTCATGGCAAGTGAATGTGTTAATGCAAAAATACCCCCTTTGCTGGCTGAATAAGCCTCGGTGTCAGGTTCCGACTGAAAAGCCCGGGTGGAGCAAAGATTAATGATGCTGCCCCCTGTTTGTTTGAGATGGGGCACAGTGTATTTTGCACACAAAAAAGCACCGGAAAGATTGACTCCAATTACCCGGTTCCACTCTTCAAATGTAAGCTCTGTTAACGGTTTGTTGGCATGAATGGCTGCATTGTTGATCAGCCCGGATATGTTTCCTGTTTTTTGTACCGACGCCAGAATCGAATTCTGAACACTTTTTTCATCCGAAACATCGGTGATAAAAAATTCAATTTTATCCGAATGGGTTTCAGCTTTGAATTCTTCTGCAGCTTGCTTGTCAATTTCAAAAACCGAAACAGCATACCCATTTCTTAGCAACTCCAGCGAAATAATTTTTCCGATTCCCTGGGCGCCGCCGGTAACAATAATGTTTTTATTCATCTATTTAGCTTTTTTGAATACAATTCTCAACTCCGTTTCACTTTCCACGTTTTTACCGTTTTTTATTTCCGGGACCCAGTCAGGCCCGTTCAGAATGATTTGTTTGGTCTTTTCAAACAGTTCCTGCCCGCTGTTGTTTATGTTCACGATTTTGATGATTTTTCCACCGGAATTTAAATGAAGTTTCACTTTTACAACCGCTCTTTTTGAGGGGTAATTTTCCGGTAAAATGGCATTTTCTTTTACATATTTTTCAAAATTATCCATTCCACCCACCGGTTGTGCATATTGATTGGTTTGCTCATTTTTATTTTCCCCGATTGTGCCGTAACCAATTACCACCATCTCGTTTTGTGCCATTTCAGAAGGTTGAAGCGCTACCACAACCAGCGAATCGCCGGAAGGATTAAATTCGGCGTTTTGCATGCCAACAAAACTGGCCACCAAAGTACTGTCAGTTTCATTTGTCAGTTGCAGGCTGAAGTTGCCATCCATATCGGAAACCGTGCCGTTTAAAGAGCCTTTTTCAACAATGGTAGCACCTGCAAGCGGCAGGCTGTCGTCCTGTGAAATCACTTTTCCGCGAACTGTTTTTTGCCCGCTTTCAATCAAATCCGATGTTTGTACAAAGCGCATTATACCGGAGTCTTTTTGGGTGTTGGTACTGCGAAATGTGGCAACACCCCGAATACGTATTTGTGTGTCATTGGTAGGAACAGCCTCGCCGGCTTTTTCTGCCAGCTGGTTGGTTTCCGGTATTTTTGCGACAGCCGCCATTGACGGCTC
>JAFGDX010000163.1 GCA_016931875.1 Prolixibacteraceae bacterium | reverse complement strand
TCTGGGAACCACCGTTGAAAAAGACTACACCGAAATTCATATTCAAAAAGTTCTGGATTTGGAACTGGTGGATGTTGAAGCCATTCAAAATGCCGGTTTCTCGGTAGCTTTTGATGCGGTAAATTCGGTGGGAGGCATCGCAATTCCGGCCCTGCTGAAAGCGCTGGGTGTAAAAAATATGGTTGAAATAAACGGCGAGCCCACCGGACACTTTGCCCACACCCCGGAACCGCTCCCCGAAAACCTGGTTGAAACTTGTGAAATTATCAGAAAAAGCAATGTTGATGTTGGTTTTGTGGTTGACCCCGATGTGGATCGTTTATCCATTATCAACGAAGACGGAACCATGTTTAACGAAGAATACACACTGGTTGCCGTGGCCGATTATATTTTGAGCAAAACGCCCGGAAATACGGTTTCCAATCTTTCATCGAGCCGTGCCCTGCGCGATGTTACCGAAAAATACGGGCTAAAATATACCGCTGCTGCCGTGGGCGAGGTAAATGTGGTGGCTAAAATAAAAGAAACCAATGCCGTAATTGGCGGCGAAGGAAACGGCGGTGTAATTTATCCGGCAAGCCATTACGGCCGCGATGCATTGGTGGGTGTGGCGCTGTTTCTCACTCATCTGGCAAAAAGCGGCTTAAAATGTTCGCAACTCCGTAAAACCTATCCCGATTATTTTATTTCAAAAAATAAAATTGAACTGACTCCTGAAACCGATGTGGATGCCATTCTTGAAAGAATCAAGGAAAAATATGCAAATGAAAAAATAAATGATATTGATGGAATCAAAATAGACTTTGAAGATTCATGGGTACACCTTCGAAAGTCAAATACCGAAGCCATTATCCGTATTTATTCCGAAGCAAAAACAAAAGAAGATGCCAACCAACTGGCATTAAACATTATAGACGAAATAAAAGCACTTGGCTAACAGGCAGGCAATTCCACTACCCGTAAAATCGCTGCTGAAGTTTAAATAAATTTAAAGAAACTCATTTCCCCAAAAGATTATTGCAAAAGTGTGCTTTCAATAGTTATACCTTTGCCATATAACTATTTTCTCCAAACAACAGGAGAAAACAAAAAGCCATAAAAAGAAAATGAACTGCATAGAGGATTTTTCCCTGCTGCAGGATATAAGAAATTAAACAATTGAAAGCCATGAAAAAAAAGAAAAATATAGCGATTGTAGCACATGACAATCGGAAAAAAGATATTATGGAGTGGGTGTCGTACAACTGGCAGGAACTGGTTCAGCACAACCTTGTTTGTACCGGCACAACCGGCCGGCTGGTAGAAGAAACTCTCGCTCTGAAATGCATTGAAAACAGTGTGGTTCCCCCAACAGTTACCCGCCTGAAATCAGGGCCGCTCGGTGGCGACCAGCAATTGGGTGCCTTAATTGTGGAAGGAGGCGTGGATATTCTGATTTTTTTCTGGGATCCGATGCAGCCCCAGCCGCACGATGTGGATGTAAAAGCGTTGCTGCGAATTACGGTTCTGTACAATATCCCAACCGCATCCAACCGTTCAACCGCCGATTTTATTGTTTCATCCAGTTTGTTTCACGAAAGCTACCGGCCCATTATGAAGGATTATACGGGCTATATTTCGCGCGAAGTAGAGGTGTAAATTTTAATTTTCCTCTTTCTTTCAGAAAAGACAGGATAAACAGGGAAAAATAATTTAATACTTTTGCTTTTGATGTAAAATACAACAAAAGCTGCTGTATGAAATTTGTCCGTTTTACCATGTTTTTTCTGGCCATCACCTGGATTTATCTCCCGGTTAATGCCCAAAATATGTTTGAGGGGTGGGAGTATCTTTTTCAACCCAAAAAAAACTATGTAGTTTATTCCACTTCAGAAACAATAACTATCGATGGAAAGGCAGATGAAACTTCCTGGGGAAAAGTGGAGTGGACCGATTTGTTTACTGACATTGAGGGCAGCAACAAAAAAACACCGGAGTATTCCACAAAAGTAAAAATGTTGTGGGACAAACGCCATTTTTATATTCTTGCCGAATTGACCGAACCTCATATTTGGGCGTATTACAAAAAACACGACAAAATTGTATACCATGAAAATGATTTTGAAGTGTTTCTTGATCCCGACAGAAACACGCACGAATATTTTGAATTTGAAATCAACGCTCAAAATACCTTGTTCGATTTATTTATGACAAAACCCTACCGCGATGGAGGAATCCCTCTGATTTCGTGGGACGCGCGTGGTTTTCAAAGTGCTGTGTTTGTTCACGGAACATTGAACCAGCCCAACGATACCGATAAATGCTGGGTGCTTGAAATGGCCATCCCGTTTTATGACCTGAGACTGGGAGTTCACCCGCCAACCCCTGCCGATGGAACTTACTGGAACATCAACTTTTCGCGCGTGCAGTGGCAAACCGATGTAACGGAAGGTAAATATGTTCGCCGGACAAATAAAACAAGCGGACAAATTTTACCCGAAAATAACTGGGTGTGGAGCCCGGTGGGAATTATCAACATGCATTTCCCCGAACGGTGGGGTTTGGTGCAGTTTACTGAAATGGAAGCTGGAAAAGGAACTACCCCTTTTGTTTTTCCGGCAGAAGAAAAATACCGCGATTATTTGTGGTTGCTCTATTACAAACAGTCGGAATACAAAAAAGCTTATAAAAAATACGCTGCAACACTGGATAAACTGTCACTCCCAAAAAATCCGGGGCAAAACACCCGTCTTTCGATGAATGCCGGCAAAATGCAATTTTTTGCCGGGTTAAAAACACCGGAAGGATGGACACTTACTATCAATCATGAAGGAAAAATTCAGATAACAAAATCAGCAGAACAATGAAAAAACGTGATTTTATCAAATCGTCGGTTTGGGCCGGAATGGGAATCCTGGCCATGGGAAAAACCAGCGCAAGCGAAAGCAGGGAACGTAAAAAACGCGAAAAATACAAACACTGGGTTTGGGAGAACCCCGACAGCAAAGAGAACGAGCCGGAACTGAAACTAAAATACAAGCGGTTTTATGAGGCCGGAATCAGGGGGATATTTTTTGAAAACGACAGTGAAAAACATTTTATGACAGCCAAAAATGCCGGGATGGAAACACACCGCTGGATGTGGACTTTGAACCGGGGAGAAAAAACACTGCTCACGAACCATCCCGAATGGTATGCAGTGAGCCGCGAAGGAAAATCGTGTGCCACGCATCCGCCCTATGTTGGATATTACCGCTGGTTGTGCCCGTCGAAACCGGAAGTAACAGATTATCTTGCAACCCGGGTGGAAGAAATCCTGAACAAAAATTATGTTGATGGAATTCATCTGGATTATGTTCGTTACTGCGATGTAATCCTGCCCGTAAATCTTTGGGACAAATACGGAATTGAACAAACCCGCGAATTGCCGGAATACGATTTTTGTTACTGTGAAACCTGCCGCGAAAAATACAAGGCCCAGTACGGAACCGATCCGCTGGAAATGAAATACCCTTCGCAGAGTCCTTCGTGGCGAAAATACCGTTACAGCCAGATTACCAACATTGTAAACACCCTGGCAAAGGTGGCTCAAAAACATAAAAAAGAGATAACCGCCGCCGTTTTCCCAACCCCGGAAATTGCACGACGAATTGTGAGGCAAGACTGGACCAACTGGAACCTGAACGGAGTTTACCCCATGATTTACCATGGCTTTTATCGTGAAAATACAACCTGGATTGGCGATGCCGTGGAAGAAGGAATCCATTTTCTGAACGGGCGTTTTCCGTTGTATGCCGGCTTATTTTTACCCGATTTCAATTCGGATGAAGAATTGCAAAGCGGAATTAAAAACGCCCTTGACAACGGAGCTTCCGGGGTTTCACTGTTTGGCCGGATTGAAGATAATGTTCTGAATGTTTTAAAGCAATTCCGGTAATTTTCCGGAATATATTTGTTAAACAAATTTTATTACATTTGCGGCCTGAAAAAACAAGTATAAATTTTCGCAGGTGGCATCACCCTGCGGCTAAAAAATAAAAAAATGCAAAACGAATGGTTATGGCTGGTTATGTTACTGGCTAATTTCTTCCTGATAATTTTAGCATACAAACTTTTTGGAAAATGGGGATTAATTATGTGGATTCCCATCTCGGTAATCGTGGCCAACATTCAGGTTATTCAAACTGTAAAATTGTTCGGGCTGGCGGCAACTTTGGGAAACATTGTTTACGCCACGTCATTCCTGGTAACCGATATTCTCTCTGAGAATTATGGAAAACAGGAGGCCAAAAAGGCGGTTTGGATTGGCTTTTTCAGTCTTATTTCCATGGCATTACTCATGAACCTTGCCTTGTATTTTAAACCGTTGGAAGGAGATGAGTTTGCCCAGATTACCCACGAAGCCACCAGCACTATTTTTAAGCTGATGCCCCGTATTGCGCTGGCCAGCCTTGCAGCTTACCTGCTCTCGCAACGCCACGATGTGTGGGCTTTTCATTTTTGGAAAAAACGGTTTCACAAAGAAAACCAGCTTTGGGTGCGCAACAACCTCAGCACCATGATTTCACAACTTATCGACAGCCTGGTTTTTGTAATCATTGCCTTTTACGGCGTGTATGAAACCGGTATTTTACTCGAAATTTTTATTACCACCTACTTTTTGAAATGGATTGTTGCCGCTGCTGATACTCCTTTTGTTTACTGGGGCAGAAAAATTTTCAAAAAAGGAAATTTTTGGGTGAAGTAACCGTAGCAGGGCCCGAAAAATAAAATCAACCATCCGGCAAAACACTTCACTTTTTTAAATTCTCCTCAAAAAGTTTGAAAATGCGTTTGTACTCGTCGGTCCAGCTTGACGGCTCCACAAAACCGTGCGCTTCCACCGGGTAAACAGCCAGTTCCCAGTTTTCCTTTCCCAGTTCAATAAGCCGCTGTGTGAGGCGGACAATATCCTGAAACTGCACGTTGTCGTCCACCATACCGTGGCACATTAACAGCGCACCTTCCAATCCTTCAGCAAAATAAACGGGCGAACTGCGAACAAAGGCGATGCTGTCTTCCACCGGTGTATTCAGAATGTTTGCTGTATAACCGTGGTTGTAATGTGCCCAGTCGGTAACCGAACGCAAGGCAGCACCAGCAGCAAAAACACCGGGTTGGGTAAACATGGCCATCAGCGTGATAAATCCGCCGTAAGACCCTCCGTAAATGCCAATTTTATCGGGTGAAACATTGTATTTTTCCGCCAGCATTTTTGCCCCGTCCACATGGTCCGAAAGATCTTTCCCACCCATGTGCCGGTAAATTCCGGTACGCCAGTCGCGGCCATAACCGGCACTTCCGCGGTAGTCAATATCCAAAACGGTGTACCCATTATCAACCAGAAAATTATGAAACATATATTCGCGAAAGTAGCTGCTCCACCATTTGTGTGCGTTTTGCAAATAGCCGGCGCCATGTACAAAAATAACCGCCGGCCCGTTCATTTCCGGGTTTTCAGGCTGATACAAACGGGCGTACACGGTTGCTCCGTCTTCGGCTTTGAAAGTAATAAACCGGGGCACCCGCCACGGGTATGCATTAAATTCACTGGTAGTTGAATGGGTTAGCTGAACAGGTTCCGCCCCGGGTTTGTTTTCCTGAATATACAGTTCCCAGGGTTTGTTGGCAAAAGAATAGCGAATGGCCAGATATTTTTCATCAGGCGAAAGAGTCACCTCGTTGTTTCCTTCCATTGATGTGATTTGGGTTAACCCGCCACCCCAAATTGGCATCCTGTAAAAATGCATAACTCCGGGATGAAGTTTATTGGCTGTGAAATAAAAATATTTTTTGTCGTTGGAAACGGAAACCTCCGAAACTTCAAATGTTCCTGCTGTTAATGCTTTCTTTTCTTTGGTATTGGTATTTACGGCATACAAATGCGAGTAGCCGCTCACTTCCGACTGAAACCAAACCGATTCTCCATCGGGCATCCAGCCAACGGTACCGGCAGAGCTGCCCCAACTGCCAATTCCGGGGCCGCCAATCCAGGCTTCATCGCGCTGACGATCAAGCAAATCAAGTTTCCCGTTTGCTGGGTCGAGCAGCAAAATCCAGCGATCTTTATGATCCTCGGAAAGAGCAACCACCACGGCTTTGTCTTCCTGCTGACTCCACACCGGCCCCAGCAGACTGATTTCGCGATTTTTAATTTCCGACGTATCAGCCGGTATTCTGTCCGGATAATCCTGTAAATACGAAGGCAGCTCTTTTAATCCCGGAAGTTCAGCTGTTTGAATATCGATGGTCGTATTGTTTTCCACGTCCATAATTCCCATTTTGGTTTGAGCCTGCGGGCTCCCCACTTTTGCCCGGGCATTGTGGTCTTCGGTGTACCCCGATTTGGTTACAAAATGCGTAACCGAAGTTGATTGCTGCCCCTGTGCCGACTCAAATGTGGAATAAATTGCATATTTCCCCGTCGGACTCAGTGAAGCATCTCGTATCCTGCTTTTGCCCAAATATATTTTTAACGGCTCCGGTATCTTTTCTTTTTCGCGCTGGTTTTCACGGGCTTTGCTCCGGGCTTCTCTTTCTTTCAGCACATCAAAAAGTTCCATTTGCTGGTTGGCAAGCCATTTATCATTTGCTGCACTTTTTTTATCAGCCGGTTCTTCGCCCGGGATAAATTGGGTTATTTGTTGTATCACTCCGGTTTCCGGATGCAGAATAAACAAATTCTGGTTAAGCAGAAAAGAAATTTGCGAATCACCCAGAACAAACCGGGGGTTTGAGGCACGCAGCAACCAACTGGTAAGTTGTTTTTCCTTTCCTTTTTTCAAATCCCAAAGAAACAGGTTCCCGTTTTTCACCACCACCTTTTTGGTTTTACCGGCATTGTATTCATACATGGAGCCCGGTAAATGTTGCTTTTCCTCCCACTTAATCTTTTCAATTTTTTGCTCTTTCAGCAGGTAGGCATACATCGACGAAAGTGTATCCATTTCAGGGTTCCACCGAAAATATATTTTTGAACTTTCTTCATCCCACGATATTTCTTCGGGCAGGGTCCCCATCCAGCGATCCGGAGCCTGCATAATTTGTTCAATGGTTAAAACACTTTTATTATTTTTCTGAATTTGTGCATGCAAGCCAAAAGTTCCGGCTATAAAAAGCAATAGCAGCAGTTTTTTCATCCTGTTTTATGTTTTTATTAAGCTAAATTAAAAGGTTTGTTCCCGTTTTAAGCTGGTTGAAAAAGGGTTAAATCTCTCCGAAAGCAGCATTTGGGTTGTGTCGAAAAGACTTTCGCCGGCCTTTTTATTCTTCCGCATTTCCATTCATTCCGTTACTTTCAAATTAAAGGCAACTAAATTAACCATTTTTTCAAAAAAACTTTTGTAGGCCCGCCAAGAATGGTGTGAGTGCAATATTTCTTTAGTTTTGCTAAAAAAATATTATTTTACAGACAAGTTCATACAAACGGGAGTATTCCCTGAACAGAGAAAAAATACAGTATAATGAAGATATTTAAATTTGGTGGCGCCTCGGTAAAAAGTGCCGAAGCGGTTAAAAATGTAGAGCGCATCCTGCATGGGCACGATGAAAATCTGGTGGTAGTGGTTTCGGCCATGGGAAAAACAACCAACCTGCTGGAAACCCTGGTGAAGGCCTACTTCTTCAAAGAGGAAAAAAAATTCCTGATTTTTGAAGAATTTAAAAACTACCATAAAACCATCATGGATGAGCTTTTTGATGGGAACGGCATTCCCGAATCGGTTACTTTGCTGTTTACCGAGCTGGAGTTAAAGCTGAACAAAGTTCCATCGATTGATTTCAATTATGAATACGACCAGATAATTTGTTTTGGCGAGCTGGTTTCAACCCAAATCATCAGCGATTACCTGAACTATTCCGGATTAAAAAACCAGTGGATTGATATTCGCACCTGTTTGCGTACCGATGATACTTTCCGCGACGCCTCCGTTAACTGGGAATGGACGGAAGAGCTGGT
>JAFGDX010000162.1 GCA_016931875.1 Prolixibacteraceae bacterium | reverse complement strand
TATTGCGAAAAAGAAGAAGTTAAATCACAGTAGTTTGAGGTTCCTGATGGTTTCTTCCGGATTTTCAGAAGCAAAAACAAAACTCCCTGCCACAAGTACATTGGCCCCTGCTTCAAAAAGTTTTTTCCCGGTTTGGTAATTCACGCCTCCGTCAACCTCAATTAAACATTCCGGGTTATTTTTTTCGATGAGTTCTTTTAGCTGAACCACTTTTTTATAGGTGTTTTCAATAAATTTTTGCCCGCCAAACCCCGGGTTTACCGACATAAGCAAAACCATATCAAGTTCAGAAATTATATCCTCAAGAAGAGCAACCGGCGTGTGAGGATTTAAACAAACACTTGCTTTTACACCTTGCTCCTTTATCGATTGAATGGTTCGGTGTAAATGCGCACAGGTTTCATAATGAACGGTTAAAAACGATGCTCCGGCTTCGGCAAAAGGAACAATAAATTTATCCGGATTTACGATCATTAAATGGACATCCAGTGGTTTTTCAGCAATTTTTTTTACGTCTTTAATTACCGGAATGCCAAACGAAATGTTAGGAACAAACACTCCATCCATCACATCAAAATGAATAAAATCGGCTTCACTCTGATTGATCATTTGAATGGCTTCTCCTAAACGATTAAAATTGGCAGAAAGAATAGAAGGTGCAACCAAACGTTTCATTGGCAAAGATTATTTTCCCAGGTATGATTTCAGCAACCTGTTTCGGTATTGATTTTTAAGTTTTTTTATTGCTTTCTCCTTTATTTGCCGAACGCGTTCCCGGGTTAATCCAAACTCGTCTCCAATTTCTTCCAGTGTGTGTGGCTGGTAACCGTTTAATCCGAAATAAAACCGAAGTATTTCCGCTTCCCTGTCGCCCAATGTTGAGAGCGAACGTTCGATTTCTTTTCGAAGCGAACTGTCGATCAATTCATTATCCGGACTGGGCGAATCATCGTTCAGCATCACATCGTACATATTGTTGGCTTCTTCTTCGCGCATGGGTGCATCCATCGAAACATGCACACTCGAAAAATTCAGCGAATCTTCAATCATTTCGGGTTTAGCTTCCATAATTTCGGCTATCTCTTCCACCGTGGGTTCACGCTGAAACTCCTGTTCAAGTTTATTAAATGCCTTGTTAATTTTGTTAATAGAGCCAATTTTGTTCAGCGGAAGTCGCACAATACGTGCCTGTTCAGCAAGTGCCTGTAAAATTGATTGGCGAATCCACCAAACAGCGTAGGAAATAAACTTAAACCCCCGGGTTTCATCAAACCTTTCAGCAGCTTTAATTAATCCCAGATTTCCTTCGTTGATCAAGTCGGGTAAACTTAGTCCCTGGTTTTGATATTGTTTTGAAACCGAAACCACAAACCGAAGATTGGCTTTGATTAAAGTTTCAAGGGCCTGTCTGTCTCCTTTTTTGATGCGTTTGGCGAGTTCAACCTCCTTTTCAGCAGACAACAACTCAACTTTACCGATTTCGTGCAAATATTTATCCAACGATAAAGTATCACGGTTGGTAACTTGTTTCGTAATTTTTAGTTGTCTCATAAATTTAATGGTTAGTAATACTTATTTCGGGTTGAAATTATTAATCCATATTTATTTGCACAAAAATAACATTTAAAAACTATTAAACTATACGTAAAAACACCCGATCAGTTAACAAATAAAACGAAATAATATAGAATGTGTTCAAAATTTTTAGAAAATTCTATTGATTCAGAATAAATTCTTTAAAACCTGCATAAGTTTTACCAAGCGAATTTACATTTCTTTCTCCTTTCAAAAATGCAGCAAGTTTAGCGGGTAAGGGAACATTTCCTTTTCCCACAACTGCTTCCATTGTTTCGGTAAACTTGGCCGGGTGTGCGGTTTCAAGAAAAACGCCCACCTGGTTTTTCCCCAAATCTTCATCAAGGGCCCGATAACCACATGCTCCGTGGGGGTCGCACAAATAGCCGGTTTGTTCATAAACTTGTTTGACGGTTTCCCTGATTTCATCATTAGAGTAACGAAAGCCCCTGATTTTTTCAGAAATTATTTTGTGTGAATAATTGTACAAATCCAGAATACGGGCAAAATTACTCGGCGCGCCCACATCCATTGCATTTGCTATGGTTTCTACGGATGGTCCCGGATTGTATTCCCCGCTTTTAAGATACTGGTAAACAACATCATTCTCGTTGTTGGCGGCAATAAACTGTTGTACCGGCAAACCCATTTCACGGGCAAACAAACCGGCTGTTAAATTGCCAAAATTTCCGCTGGGAACTGAAATAACCAGTTTTTTTGAGTCGAGAACACCGTATTCTTTTAGCCGCGCATAGGCATTAAAATAGTAAAATGCCTGTGGAAGAAAACGCGCAACATTGATAGAGTTGGCTGAAGTTAAAACCAGCTTTTCGTTTAACTCTTTGTCTGAAAATGCGGTTTTTACCAGGTGCTGGCAATCATCAAAAGTACCGTCAATTTCCAGTGCGGTGATATTTTTCCCCAGTGTGGTAAATTGCGATTCCTGTATTTTACTTACTTTCCCTTTGGGATAGAGGACATAAACATGAATCCCCTCGACACCCAAAAAACCATTGGCAACAGCGCTTCCGGTATCGCCCGAAGTAGCCACCAGCACATTCACCTGTTTTTCCTTTTTATCCAGAAAATGATTGAGCAGCCGCGCCATAAACCGGGCTCCCACATCTTTAAATGCCAGAGTTGGGCCGTGAAACAATTCGAGTGAAAATATATTTTCAGTTACTTTTACAAGCGGGCAATCAAATTGCAGCGTATCAAAAACTATTTCCCGGAGTTTCCCGGGTTCAATGTCTTCTCCAAAAAATTTCAGGGCCACTTCAAAAGCAATCTCCTGAAACGAAAGCTGGTGAATGGTCTCAAAAAATGACGGAGGAAACTTCTCAATCCGTTCGGGCATGAATAAACCGTTATCCGCAGCGAGCCCTTTTATTACCGCTTCCTTTAGCGAAACGAACGGGGTACTTTTGTTGGTGCTGTAATACTGCATTTTTGTTTCTGTTGAAAAAATATAAATGTTAAAAATAAACTGAACCCGAAATTAAACTTCCATGCAAAAATTAAATTTTTATAAAACCTGTAAAAACCTTGCAAAATTTTCTATTCTGTTCCAAGAAAGGTCTTTATAAACTCGTCTCCTTTTAACAATCCAAACGAACCATTTTTCACATCAAACTCATCGTAAACTTCTGTTTTATCAGGTTGCATTCCTTTTTTGTAGATAATAAACGGCACAGCATCGCGTGTGTGTGTGCGCAAAGCACAGGGCGTGGGATGATCGGGTAAAATGGAGATGACTACCTCTTCATCCATTTTATCAGTTTCTTCGAGGATATATTTTACCACGCGTTGGTCGAGATATTCAATGGTTTTTGTTTTCAGTTCCACATCGCCTTCATGCCCGGCTTCATCACTGGCTTCAATGTGCAGATAAACCAAATCATTCTCTTTAAGGGCATCTACTGCTGCTTTTGCCTTTCCTTCGTAGTTGGTGTTGAACAAACCAGTGGCCCCTTCCACCTGAATTACTTCCATACCCGCATAAACGCCAATTCCCTGAATTAAATCGACCGCCGAAATTACCGCCGATTTTTTTACCCCAAACATTTCGTTCAGGGTGGGCATGGCAGGTTTGTATCCGGGCGACCAGGGCCAAATGCTGTTTGCGGGTTCTTTTCCGGCTTCCTGTCTTTTTATATTTACCGGATGATTCTCAAGTAATTTCTGCGATTTTAATATTAAGTCATTAAGTAAGCGGGAGGTTGCTTCCGCTTTTTCAGTTTTTGCTTTTACAGCCACATCCAGAAAACGGATCCCCGGTACATCATGAGGCGGGGTGCAAATCAAATCTTTCACCCCGTTTTTTACTACCAGCAGGTGACGGTAAGAAACTCCGGCATAAAACCGGACCTGCTCACTGGCCAGGTTTTGGTTTAAAAACGAAATAATTTCAGATGCTTCTTCAGAAGAAATATGTCCGGCAGAGTGGTTTTTAATTTTTTCATGTTGAATGGTTATAAGATTGCAACGCATTGCCAAATCGCCTGGGCCAAGTTTAACCCCCATACTTGCCGCTTCCAGCACTCCCCTGCCCTCAAACACTTTTTCCACGTTGTAGCCCAAAACCGCCATGTTGGCTACTTCGCTGCCCGGGTGCATCGAATCGGGGACCGTGATTAACTGCCCTGCCCTGCCGTGTTTTGCCAGCCAGTCGATGTGCGGTTTTTTAGCCATTTGCAACGGCGTTTTCCCACCATAATTTTTCAGGGGTTCGTCCGACATCCCGTCGCCAAGAATTATAATGTATTTCATACTATTAAAATTGTTTGTTTTTAGCGGTATAGTATGGAACTCGCATGTATTTTAATCATGCTCCAGGGCGTAATTATTTTACATGCTCGTTTCATTTTTTCAATATTAGTTGTACAGCCCCCACGACATCAAAAACAGGGGACTATCGCTTTTATGATGAACTATATGTTCGATACTTTTATTAAATCGGCAAAAACACCGGCCGCGGTAACCGAAGCACCGGCGCCGTATCCTTTTATCAACATCGGAAATTCCTGATAGCGTTCGGTTGTATACATCACCAGGTTATTGCTTCCTTCCAAATCGTAAAACGGATGAGATGCACTCACTTCCTGCAATTCCACTTCTGCCATCCCGTTTTCATATTTTGCCACAAACCGCCATTTTTTATTTTCTTTTTCCAGTATTTTCCGTTGGGTTTCAAAACCGGAATCCAGCTCCCTGATTTTCAGCCAGAAATCATCCAGTGAGCCTTCAAAAAAGGAATCAGGAATAAAACGTTTTATCCTGATGTCTTCCATTTCAAGCGCGTACCCCGATTCACGCGCCAGAATCAGAATTTTCCTTGCCACATCCACCCCGCTCAAATCAATTCGCGGATCGGGTTCCGAATAACCTTCTTCTTTTGCCTTTTTGATGGTTTGACTCAAGGGCACATCGGCCGAAACTGTATTAAAAATGTAATTCAAAGTTCCGGATAAAACGGCCTCAATTTTCAGAATTTTATCGCCTGAGTTCACCAGGTCGTTTAAGGTATTTATTATTGGCAATCCTGCTCCCACATTGGTTTCAAACAAAAATTTGACCCCTTTTTGCTTGGCCAGTTTTTTTAATTCTGAATAGTTGGAGAAGGAGGAGGAGGCGGCTACTTTGTTGGCTGCCACAATAGAAATGTTTGAATCGAGAATAGCTTTGTAATGCTCAGCCACCTTGTCGGATGCAGTACAATCGACAAAAACCGAGTTGTAGATGTTCATTTTTCTCATTTCTTCCACAAAATCATACATATCTGACTGCTTTTCCGAACAATCGAGGTTTTCCTTAAAAGTTGCAATTTCGATTCCATCGCGGTTAAATAGCATTTTTTTGGAGTTGGCTACTCCGGTAAGTTTTATTTTCAGGTGTTTCTCGTTCAGCAGTTTTTCCTGTTGCATTTTTAGCTGCTGGAGCAAATTTCCGCCAACCGTTCCAATTCCCATCAAAAAGACGTTTAATTCCACATTTTCAGAAAGAAAAAACGACTCATGAACCACGTTCAGGGTTTTCCGCAGTTCGCGGCTTTCCACCACCCACGAGATATTCAACTCGGAAGCGCCCTGTGCAATGGCAATTACATTAACCCCGCTCTTTCCGATGGTTGAAAACAATTTGCCGGCAATTCCGGTGGTGTGTTTCATGTTTTCGCCCACAATGGCCACAATGGAAAGATCACTTTCAGCATAAATTTTACTGATTTGTCCTGAAATAATTTCCTTTTCAAATTCACTGCGAATGGCGGTTTCTGCTATTTCAAGTGCCATCTCGTCGATGGCCACGCTAATGGAATTTTCAGAAGAAGCCTGGGAAATCAGAATCACATTCACCTTAACACTTGCCAGTGCGGTAAACAAGCGCATCGAAATTCCGGTTACCCCAACCATCCCAATTCCCTGCAAGGTTAAAAGGGTAATTCCCGAAATGGAAGAAATCCCTTTAATGGGTCGTTCTTTCCCGTTTTCAGCGGTTTGAATTATCCGGGTTCCTTCATTTTCAGGTTTGAATGTATTTTTTATTTGAATGGGAATTCCCTTCTGATACACCGGCAAAATGGTTGGCGGATAAATTACTTTTGCCCCAAAGTGCGATAACTCCATTGCCTCTGAATAAGTTAATTTAGGAATGGTGTATGCCTTTCGGATCACTCTTGGATCGGCTGTCATAAACCCATCCACGTCGGTCCATATTTCAAGAAAACTTACCTCCATGGCAGCGGCAATAATAGCCGCGGTGTAGTCGGAGCCGCCTCTTCCAAGGGTCGTAAATTCTCCCTTGTTGTTTTTGGAAATAAATCC
>JAFGDX010000161.1 GCA_016931875.1 Prolixibacteraceae bacterium | reverse complement strand
TTTCTTGAATTCAGAAAAAACTCCTTTCTGAGTTATGAAATGCCCTGGAACGAGGTGAAAGAATTATGTGAAACTTACAATACCGATGCTGTTTTGTCGCTCGACTACTATAAAACGGCTGTTTCAACCGAATACGGGAGGGAAACATTTTTTGATCCGATTAGCGATGATTTTGTTGAAGCATCCACTGCCGTAATGAAAATTAATTACGAGGTAATGTTTCGGATTTACGATCCGGAGCAGGAAAAAGTCCTCGTTCGCGAATTTTTACGAGACACCCTGATTTGGGAAGATGCAGATGTGTCAACCCGCGAACTGTTCAGGCGATTTCCTCCGGTAAAACAGGCGCTTGCCGAAGCAGGAATTGCCGTAGCTCTCGATTTTTCAGATAAAATAGGCACACGCTGGCGACGCGAACAACGAAGTTACTTTGCCTCGGGCCCCGATGAACTGGAACACGGTGCGGTTTTGGCCAAAAACGGTGAATGGGAAGCCGCCGTGGCTGCCTGGCAGGAAGTGGAAAAAAATACCGATTCCAAATCCATCAAAAGCAAAGCCCAGTTTAATATTGCCGTTGGCTATGAAATACTGGGCAACATAAACCAGGCCGTTTCATGGGCGCTCAAATCGTATGAAACCATGTTCAGACCTCAAACTTATACCTATTTGGAAATGCTTCAGAAAAGGAAGAATGAACTAAAAAACTTACAACCATGAACCGATTATTTCTGCTGATTTTAATTGCTGTTGTTGCCTCGTGTACGGTTTATAAAGAGTATCCCATTGATGTTTACAAACCGGGCGAAATTCCTGTTCCCCCGGATGCCCAAAATGCGGTTCTTATTTACCGGAATTTTAAATATCCGGGAGACACACTTCAGCAATACTACAAAAAGGATCATCAACTGAGAAAAGCCCAAACCAACCCTGACAGGCTGGACAGTATTCTGGTAACCTCGTGTTTAAATGAACTTGCAAAAAATCTGAAAATCAACAACACTTTCGAGGATATTAAAATTCTTCCCTACAATGCTTTTAAAAGACATTCGGGTGACAAACTGCCCGTGCTGGATTTTGATTTGGTAAAACAGATTAGCCAAACCACAGGTGCCGATGTGGTTATTTCACTGGAAACTTTCTCTTATTTCTTTTCGGAATATTCAGAAAGTTATGAAGCACCAAAATCAAACGAGGTAATTACCGCCAATGTTTGGGCTGTTTTTGACCCGGAGCACGAAAAACTGATTGAACGAAAAGCATTGATCGATACAATCTACTGGAATGGTTATGATGAAAACGGAAATTTCAACAAAAATTACCAGTTCCCTCCGCGCGAAACCGCATTGCGAATAGCATCACAATTAAGCGGGGAAAATTATGCCAAACGGTTTTTTGCATCATGGCAAACCGTAAACCGGATGTATGCGGTGCCGCCCCTCCCCGATTTTGACCAGGCCTCGTATTATGTGGGCAAAGGTGACTGGGACAAAGCCATTCAGTTATGGGAAAAATATGCCACCGATAAAAATGGCAAACTGGCTATTAGTGCGCGCTACAACCTTGCCCTGGCATACGAAATGAAAGACGATATTGAAATGGCTTCGCGCTGGGCCGACGCTGCACAAAAACTGGCTGTTGAGTACCGGAACAAGGAAGATTTGAAAATAATTCTGTTGTACCAGAATATTTTGACCCAACGAAAAAAAGATATCGCTAAACTTAATAAGCAAAACTAAATGAAAACCGGGCGGAACCTTATTCTTCTGCTATTTACGGCCGCGGTTTTACAGGGATGCAATACCCTTTACAGTTTTAATCTGATTGATATAGAAGTGGTTGAACCAGCCAAACTAATGCTTCCCCAAAAATATTCCACAGCCGTAGTCCGTTACAACAATACGGCAAATGCGAATATTTTTAACCCTGGAAACCTTCCTTCCAACGCCTCATCATATGCCGACACGTTAAACCCGGATACCCTGGCCGCAAAAATATACTTTGGTTCAGCAGTTGAAAACCTCAAAAACCAGTTTTATTTCGACACATTAATCGTACTGCCGCCTTCTGACTTCGTCACCCGTTATTTTTCAGATTCCCTGTTTCAGGTTGATAAATCAGATACTTCGCAACTGCTTTATCCTTCCGTTGAGATGCTGGCAGGGCTTCTTCAAAAAAATGAACAAACAACAAAAGAAAAATACACTACAAAATACCTGGATCCAAAACTTGGATTGTACACTTCCAAAGAATTAAAAAAAATAGCCGATGCAACCCACGCTGATTTGTTTATCTCTCTCGATTATTTCGAGACTACACATTTTCAGATAACTCAAAAATTAACCTCCAGTTATTTTTTAGGAAATGTAACAGTTATAAGTGGGGGATTATGGAATTTTTACAATCTGAAAACAGGAGAACCTGAATTTTTTTACTATCATCAGGACACCTTGATGTGGAACACGGAAAGTGAATTTTTAAGATACGCTGCGAAAGAACTTCCACCCCGAAAAGACGCTGTATTAAATGCCGCCGATGTTATGGGAATTCGCTGGGTACAAAACCTGTTTCCCCACTGGACTGAAGTTCAGCGGCTTTACTATACTTCGGGCCAGGTTGAATTAAAAACAACCGAACAGATGGTAAAAGAAGGGAAATGGCTGGATGCTGCTATAATTTGGAAGGCCAATGTGAATAACCCAAATAAAAATATTGCTGCAAAATCAATGTTTAACCTTGCGGTTGCCTGCGAAATGCAGGGCGATTTGGAAGCAGCACTCGACTGGGTTATAAAATCATACCAGGTATTTGGAAATAAAAATCAGGTGCATTCCGATCATTGTATCCAATACATAACAATTCTGGGCCAGCGAAAACTGGACTTAAAACTGATTGAAAAACAGGTTACCAGTGCTTCATAAAAAAACAAGCGGGTTTTGAAAAATAACCCGCTTGTTTTTATAACCTTTTGTAAAAATGATTTCTTACATCAACTCCACCAACACAACCGATTTGGCCGGCATGGTTACGGTAACCATGTTGCCGTTCACCTTCACGTCTTTAAATTGGTTCAAAGAAACTTCTTCCTTTTTACCAAAATCGTTGTATGAGTTTATTTTTTCTCCGGTTACTACGCTCCCTGAAACAAAAGCCACTTTACCTGTGCCACGCATTTCACAAACTACTTCCTTGCTGTTGTGCGGGTCAAGATTACTGATTGTCAGATGAATTTTTCCATCGGCTGCTTTTGAAGCTGTTGTTGAAAGCGCCGGAACTGATTCATCGCCGTACGAATAATTGTCGCAAACCACATTTGATGGAAGCAGAACTGCATCATGATGCACCTTGTACATTTTAAAAACATAGTAGGAAGGTGTTTTTACCATCTCACCGTCGCGCGTTAAAATCATGGCCTGCAAAACATTCACGGTTTGAGCAATGTTGGCCATTTTAACCCGGCGGCAGTATTTGTTGAACAGGTCAAGATTTACTGACGCCACCATGGCATCGCGGAGTGTATTTTGCTGGTATAAAAAGCCGGGATTGGTTCCGGGTTCAACATCGTGCCAGTTTCCCCATTCATCAACAATCAAACCTACACGGTTATTCGGGTCATATTTATCCATGATTGTAATATGTTTCCGAAGCAACTCATCCATAAACAACGTTTTGTCCAGGGTAGTAAAATATTCGCTTTCATCAAACTGAGTTGCCGAACCTTTTTGGCGCCACGTGTGACAAACGGTGTAGTAATGCAGCGAAATTCCCTGAAAACTTCCGCCCGGGTTTCCGTTTTTCATCAAAGTCTCCATCCAGTTGTAATCGTCAACATTGGGGCCACAGGCCACTTTGTACAAACGGTTATTGCCGTAATTTTTTGTAAATGTTGAAAACCTGCGCATGTTATCGGCATAAAACTGGGCGGTCATATTTCCGCCACATCCCCAGCTTTCATTTCCTACACCCCAGTATTTTACACCCCAGGGTTCTTCTCGGCCGTTGGTTTTTCTCAAATCAGTCATCGGGCTCACATTGTCCGAATTGAGGTATTCAACCCACTGCGACATTTCCTGGGGAGTTCCGCTTCCCAGGTTCCCGCAAATTACAGGTTCACAATCCAGCTGGCTGCAAAGTTCCAGAAACTCGTGTGTTCCAAAACTGTTGTCTTCAGTCACTCCGCCCCAGTGCGTATTAATCATGGTGGGTCTTTCATCGCGGGGGCCAATTCCGTCCATCCAGTGATATTCATCGGCAAAACAACCACCCGGCCAGCGCAAATTCGGAATCCCGATTTCCTTTAACGCATCCACCACATCGTTTCTGATTCCCAGGGTATTGGGAATATCCGATTCCTCTCCTACCCAGTAACCACCATAAATACAATTCCCCAGATGTTCAGAAAAATGGCCGTAAATGTGTTTGCTGATGGTTTCTTTTCCCAAATCGGTGTTAACAACGATTTTGTTTTGCGCGGTTGCCAAACAAGCTGTCAACACCAAAAATCCGCTTAAAATTTTTTTGAAATACATTTTATAGGTTTTATTGGTTTAAATAAATTTATTTTGAAACGAACATAACGATTAAAATAATAAAAACAAAATAAAATGTACGGATGACACTCATAGTTTAACACAAAAGTTAGCAGGTGTTAAAGGCAACTATAAATCAAGGTTTAACAAAAACATTTCTACCGGAATAAATTATTTTTTTGTCACAGCCGGTTTCACCTATTTGATTTAATCCAACCGTTTTATTCCGTCGGATTTAAATTCAATCATTTTTCTTTTGTACAAATTACCCACCGCTTTTTTAAAATTCTTTTTACTGATTCCCAGCATGGTCTGAATCATTTCGGGCGATGATTTATCAGTTAGAGCAACAAATCCCCTGTTTTGGTCCAGCACATCCAGGATTTTTTGAGCGATGGAATCGATTTTTTCGTAACCGGGTTTTTCCAAAAGGAGATCAATCTTATCATCTTCCCTGATTTTATTTATGTAGCCGGTTATTTTTTCGCCCGTTGAAAGGGGTTTAAATACCTGGTTTTTATACAAAATCCCCCAATGTTCGTTATTTACAATGGCCTTGTACCCCAAATCGGTTTCTTCTGCAATTATTAGGTGAACCTGCTCGCCCGGTGAATATACAGGTGGGGTATTATCCAGAAATTTATTCAATTTTGCCGAAGCTGCAATCCGGTTGGTTAAAACATCAACAAATACATACACAAGGTCATATTTGCCTTCCATCATTTTTGATTTTTGTTCGCTAAACGGAACCAGTAAATCTTTGGGCAAACCCCAGTCGAGGAAAGCACCAAACCGATTGGTTGCCACCACCTTTAACAAGGCAAACTCACCCGCCTTGGCAAGTGGATTTTCGGTTGTTGCTACCAGCCGATCCTCCGAATCGGAATAGACAAAAACCACTGCTTCCTTATTTTCCCGAACCTCTGGGGTAATAAACTTTTGAGGCATTAAAATTTCTCCGAGATTTTCACCATCAAGATAAATCCCGTTATCGGTTTCCCTTACCATTTTAAGGGTATTTGTTTTTCCTAATTCAGCCACTTTTTTATTATTACGAAATTATTTCAACCTGCTAAATACTTCTTACGACACTTTAAAAACGGTTCCGTGCCGCGTTCCTTCCGGAAATTCAACCTGCCCGGAAATATCTTCCCAGTTTTTCAAATCGGAGGAACGCACTGCCCCCATTTTATGATCGATATATTTATCAAAATAAACCACCCAGTATTTACCTATTTTTACCGGAGTTGGCCCTTCTGCCCAGTAATTGCCGGTTATGGGCGCCGAAGCCTTGCTGTATTCTCCGGTGAGTTTTTTACCGGTGGCAATCCTGATATTTTTTTCGGGCGGTGTGCGCGTTTCATCTTTTAAAAACAGGATATATTTGTTTTTATCTTTTACAAGCGTACCATCGATAACATTAAACCCCTGGTCATAAAAAAGTTTTGTTTCGCTATACTCCTGAAAATCTTTGGTGGTAACATAATACATCCGGTGATTGTAGCCCGCGTCTCCCTCTGATTCGGTTTCAGGAAATCTTCCCGGAATGGTGGTCGACCAGAAAATCAGATACTGTTCGGAAGCTTTATCGTAAAAAACTTCGGGAGCCCAGCAATTTCGGGCGGTGGGTTCATGCTCCATCACCGGAATATATTTTTGTTCCGACCAGTGAATCAAATCATCAGACGAGGCATAACCAATTCCTTTTTCACCCCAGCTCACCGTCCAAACCATATGAAATTTATTGTCGGGGCCCGCGATGATGCAAGGATCGCGCATCAGCTTGTCTTTGCCAACCTGCGGAACCAAATAGGACTGATTGTTATTCAGAACTTCCCATTTCATTCCATCGTAACTATAGGCCAGATGCAAACCATCTTCACCATTTCCCATAAAATAGGAAAACATGTAAACCTCTTTATTTTCCTTTGCATTTACAAAAAATGTCAACAGCAGATAACCAAAAAGAATGAATATTTTTTTTGAATTCATTTTTGTATTTATAAAAGTTGCTACCCGCCCGAACGTTTTGCTTTGTACCCTTCTTTTTGAAGTATTTCCAGAATTTTTGTACAAAAATCTCCCTGGATAAGTATTTCGCCGTTTTTTACCGTTCCGCCAACACCGCATTTGGTTTTCAGAAGTTTTCCCAGTTCTTTTAAATCTCCGTCCGAACCTGTAAACCCCGTAACAAGTGTTACACTTTTGCCTTTTCGCTGTTTGCGATCGAGCAAAACTTTCAGATTTTGTTGCTTTGGAGGAAGAGTATCCGGTTCCTCTTTGTTATCGTTTTTATAGTTAAAATCGGGATTTGTAGAATAAACCACTCCCAACCGGTCTTTCCAGTCGCCTGCCATAATATTATCTCCAAATAATTAACATGCTGCCGGTTAAATAGGCAACAATCCACCAACTATACGCAATTTTTGAATATAAAAGAAGTTTTTTCCCGACAAATGCATTGATTTCCTCATTTAAATAAATGCGCCAGATTAAAATCACATCAATTAACATGATCAAAAGTGCGGAATACCCCAAAAAACCATGCAAAGTAAAAGGAGTGTTTCGGGAACCGACTATCATAAAAATAGTAGCAATAATATCGAGTACAACCCCCATGGTAAGAAACCAGAGTACCCCTGGCGAAACCATTTTAAACCGCTGCAACGATATGCTTCCAATTCCATAAGAAAGCAGGGAGAGAGTAATGATAAATGCTCCGGTTATTGAGATGGAACTCATAGTTTTTACTTCTTCAGCGGAATAAAGTTAATTTAATACCTCAATCACGGTTCAAATATAAAAAAAATGTTGAAACCTGAACTTTTCCAATAAAAAGCACCAATCTGACTATCAGTTATTTAACAAAACACAATTTAGAATCAAAAAAGATAAACAAAAGCTGTCAGATATTTCTTTTCTATACCTGATATTATTTGAGAATCCGGGACACTTAAGTATCTTTATACACCAAAAATCTAAACCAATGTAAACATTGCATAGCTATGCAAAATTCAAAAATTTTATTCATCAAAAAAATCATGAAATCATTCACATTGCTCATTCTGGGTATGTTAATCGGCACTGTTCTGCATGCCCAAAACGACTGGGAAAATGAACAGGTAATTGGCATTAACAAAGAAAACGCCCACAACCATTATGTACCGTTTGAAAATTTAAAGGAAGCCGCTGCAGATGTGGCGCTTTTGTCTCCTTATGTTGTTGATTTAAACGGGACATGGAAATTTAACTGGGTAAAACACCCCGACCTGCGACCGGTAGATTTTTACAAACCGGGTTTTGATGTTTCCTACTGGGACGAAATTGATGTTCCCGCCGATTGGCAAACACGGGGTTACGGTGTGCCCATTTACACCAACATCAGGTACCCGTTTACAAAAAATCCGCCGAAAGTTATGGATCCTGCACCCGAAAATTTTACAGCACACAGCCATCCAAACCCGGTAGGTTCGTACCGGCGAACGTTTGAAATTCCGAAAAACTGGAACGGACGTGAAGTAATCCTTCATTTTGCGGGCGTAAAAAGTGCATTTTATGTTTGGGTGAATGGCCAAAAAGCAGGCTACAGCCAGGGAAGTATGACCCCTGCCGAATTTGATATAACCCAATATTTGGTGGAAGGCGAAAATGTGCTTGCCGTTGAAGTTTACCGCTGGAGCGACGGCAGCTATCTCGAAGATCAGGATTTTTGGCGGCTAAGCGGAATTTACCGCGATGTGTATCTGTATTCGGTGCCAAAAGTTCATTTGTGGGATTTTGGAATAAAATCGGTTTTTAGCGATGACCTGACCAAAGCAGAAGTAAACCTTTCGATGAAATTCAGAAACTTCGGGGGCCGCGGTTCTGCTACCTGCGATATTTATCTGGCCGAATTTGGAAGAGTGCCCGCAGAACAGGACAAAGTGGCCACAGTTTCAGCACAAAATGTTTCAACAAGAAATCTTACTCAAATCAACCAAAAAATAACGGTTGAGAATCCCAAACTGTGGTCGGCAGAAAAGCCCAATCTTTACCAGTTTTATTTTGTAGTAAAAGATGCATCGGGAGAAATAACCGAAGTATTGTCCAGTCATTACGGTTTCCGAAAAATTGAAATCAAAGACCAGCAGTTGTGGGTCAATGGAAAAAGTGTGCTGTTAAAAGGGGTTAACCGGCACGAACACGACCCGTTTAACGGAAGAAATGTGGGCGTCGACATGATGATTCGCGACATCGAACTTTTCAAACAGTTCAACATCAACACGGTAAGAACCTGCCACTATCCGGATCATACTGATTTTTACAAACTCTGCGATATTTATGGCGTTTACGTAATTGACGAAGCCAATATCGAGTCGCACGGAATGGGATATGGTGACGAATCACTGGGGCATGATGTTCGCTGGCAAAAAGCACATGTCGATCGTGTGGTCAGAATGATAGAAAGAGACAAAAACTATCCGTCGGTAATCATTTGGTCGCTGGGAAATGAAGCCGGCCCCGGTGTAAATTTTGAAGTTTGCCGCGATGCGGTGAAAGAACGCGACACGGAACGTCCGGTTCATTATGAACGTTACAATGAAGTGGCCGATATTGAATCGACCATGTATCCAAGTGTGGAATGGATGGATGAAACCGGTGCAAAAGACAATCCAAAACCATTTATTATGTGCGAGTATGCCCATGCCATGGGAAATGCAGTTGGCAATCTGCAGGAATACTGGGACGTGATTGAAAGCCATAAAAGGTTAATTGGCGGATGTATCTGGGATTGGGTTGACCAGGGCCTGGCAAAACCGGTTCCGGGAAAAGAAGGTGAATACTTTTTTGCCTACGGCGGCGATTTCGGAGATAGTCCAAACGACGGAAATTTCTGCATCAACGGGCTGACTACACCCGACAGACAGGTAACAGCCAAAATGGAAGAAGTAAAAAAAGTTTACCAGTATGTTGGTTTCGAACCGGTTGATCTCATCAACGGCAAAATAAAAATTACCAACAAATACCAGTTTTTAAATCTCAACACCTTTCATCTGGATTATCAGCTGGAATGCGACGGGAAAGTGATTCAGGCCAACCGAATGCCCGCGCTCGATTTGGCGCCCGGCAAATCACAGGAAATTACGATACCGATTAAAAAACCAGAACTCAAACCCGGAAGCGAATATTTTCTGAAAGTGAATTTCACTTTAAAAACCGATGAAATTTGGGCAAGCCAGGGCCACACTATTGCGTGGGAACAGTTTAAAGTTCCGTACCAGGTTCCTGTTTTTACAGCAGCAAGCAACCCAATGCCCAAAGTACAGGTAACCGAAGATGACTTTGAAGTTACCATAACCGGGAAATTTTTTCATCTTGTTTTTGGGAAAAAAATAGGAACAATCACAAGTCTGAAGTATTACAATCAGGAGATTTTAAGTTCCGAAAAAGAAATGCATTATTCATTCCGCCGAAGACGAAATGAGCCGCCTGCCCCACCCACAATTACTTACAATGCAGTGGGCGGACCAATGCTCAATGTGTTCAGGGCGCCGGTTGACAACGACAGGGCTTTCTCCAGATTCTGGATAAATGAGGAGTTGTGGAACCTCACCACCGAAGTTCAAAATGTGGCTGTAAATAACGTAAATTCCTCGACGGTTGAAATAGTAGCTGCTATAAAATCATCGGCTCCAAAAGGATTTTCGGTTGTAACCAACACCACTTTTACGATTTACGGAAATGGTACAATTGATGTAAATTCCACATTCACCCCTGATGAAACGGAATGGCCGTTGCCAAAACTGGGGTATATCATTCATCTTCCGGAGGGTTTTGAAAATGTGGAATATTTTGGCGCCGGCCCGTTTGAAAATTATGTCGACCGGAAACGGGCAG
>JAFGDX010000160.1 GCA_016931875.1 Prolixibacteraceae bacterium | reverse complement strand
TGTTTCAGGCTTTCAGCCTGTATGTTTTTTACTTGATTCCTTACCAGGGCGATGCCCTTAGTTTTGATGTTTGAGCCTTTCAGGCTGAGAGTTGTATGTTTTACATGCGTTTTTACCGGTGCGATGCCCTGTGTTTTGATGTTTGAGCCTTTCAGGCCGTTTCTTTATTTGCTAAAAGTAGTGAAAACTTCTTTTTTTTCAGGCTGAGAGTTGTATATTTTACATGCTTTTTTACTGGTGCGATGCCCTGTGTTTTTATGTCAGAGAGTATCAGGCTGAAAGACTGATACAGTCCAACCCAATGCAACGCGTTGGGCATAAGAGCATACCTGCCCCGGCACCCTGACAGGGTGCCACACGCAACAATTTCATCGAATAAAAAATGCCCTGCAAATATTTACAGAGCATTTTTGAGTTATGCTAAAAGAAGGTTTAAGCGAGCATTTCTTTTACCTGATTGTATACATTTTCTCCATTGAACCCAAGTTTTTCGTCGAGTACCTTGTAGGGCGCAGAATAGCCAAAGGATTCCAATCCCCAGATTTTTCCGTTTTCACCTACCAGTCCGGCCAAAGTGACCGGCAGCCCCGCCGTCATTCCAAAACGCGGGATCCCGGTTGGAAGAACATTTTCCTGGTATTCTGCCGGCTGATTTCTGAATAAACCTTCAGAAGGAGCAGAAACCACCTGGACCTTTAGCCCCTCTTTTTCAAGAAGCAGTTTGGCCCCGTCAACCAGTGTGGAAACTTCCGAGCCGCTGGCTACCAGAACCACATCGGGTGTGCCCGCGGGTTTTTGTACAATGTAGGCGCCTCTTTCGGCCTGTAACGCCGATGTGTAGGCATCTCCTTCCACCGGAAGATCATTGATGTTCTGACGTGAAAGAATCAGAGCCGTTGGTGCAGATGTGTTTTCCAGGGCCATTTTCCAGGCCACGGTTGTTTCGCTGGCATCGGCCGGGCGAAGTACCAGCATGCTGTTTTTTCCGTGGTGGTTTTTTAGTTTTTCCAGCAAGCGAATCTGTGCTTCCTGTTCCACCGGCTGGTGGGTTGGGCCATCTTCGCCAACACGGAAAGCATCGTGTGTCCACACATATTTAACCGGCAACTCCATCAAGGCAGCCAGGCGAACCGCGGGTTTCATATAATCGGAAAAAACAAAGAAAGTACCGCACACCGGGATGACCCCGCCATGCAATGCCATTCCGTTGGCCAGGCAGGCCATGGTCAGTTCGCTCACTCCAACCTGGAGGAAGGAACCGCTAAAATCGCCCTTTTTAAACGGGGTTGTTTTTTTCAGAAATCCATCGGTTTTATCTGAATTGGAAAGGTCGGCCGAAGCAACAATCATATTTTCGATTTTACCTGCAAAAGCAGCGAGTGCGGTGCCCGAAGCCCCTCTTGTGGCACTGTTTGCTTTTTGTTCGATGGCTGAAAAATCAAATTCAGGCGCTTTGTCCGAGAAGAAACTTTTTAGTTTTTCGGCCTGCACAGGATTTGCTTTTTCCCATTTTGCCTGTTCTGCTTTTTTTGCGGCAGCCGCTTTTACCAGTTCCGCCTTTCTTTTTTCGTAACAGGTTTTTACATCATCAAAAATAACAAAGGGATTTTCCGGATCGCCTCCCAGGTTTTGAATGGTTTTTTCAAACGAAGCTCCTGCTCCCGAGAGTGGCATCCCATGGGTTTCCACCTGTTTTTCAAAACTTTCGTTGGCATCGTTAACCGCGCCTTTTCCCATAATGGTTTTACCAATAATCAGGGTGGGTTTTTCGGTTTCGGCATTGGCTTTGGTTAATGCTTCGCGAATCTGGCCTTCATTGTTTCCGTCGATGATGGAAACACTCCATCCCCAGGCTTCGTATTTCTGAGCTGTATTTTCAAGAGAAACAACGCTGGTTTCGGTAGAAAGCTGAATATCGTTGGAATCGTAGAACATAATCAGGTTACTTAATCCCAGGTGTCCGGCAATTCGTCCGGCTCCCTGCGAAACTTCCTCCTGAATACCGCCGTCGGAAATAAAGGTGTAGATTTTATGGCTCATCCAGTTGCCAAAACGCTCCGTCAGAAATCGTTCGGCGATGGCTGCTCCCACAGCCATGGTGTGTCCCTGTCCGAGCGGGCCCGAGGTGTTTTCCACACCTCTGTCGACATCCACTTCCGGATGACCGGGTGTTACGCTTTTCCACTGGCGAAAGTTTTTCAGGTCGTCCATGTTGTAAAAGCCCGCCATGGATAAGGTGGCGTATAACATGGGCGACATGTGACCGGGATCGAGAAAAAAGCGATCGCGGTTTATCCATCGCATATCCGAAGGATCGTAATTTAAAAATTCAGAAAATAAAATGTTGATAAAATCGGCTCCTCCCATGGCTCCTCCCGGATGTCCTGATTTTGCCTTTTCTACCATTGCTGCAGCTAAAATCCGAATATTGTCAGCTGCTTTTGTTGTAATACTTTTTGTCATGATTGCTTTTTTAGTTCTACTTTTTAAGGAAGTTCAGGAAGTGACAAAAATAATAAAAAAGAGGAACCCGCCGGAATTCCTCTTTTAATTTCAGAATTTTTTAACCCTGAATGATTCGAACCATAAATACTCCTTCAATAGCCTGAAGTTTGTTTTTTACCGGTTCATCAATATTTTTCTGGGCAACATCGATGATGTTGTAGGCAATATCATCTCTTTTTTTATTGAGCATATTGTCGATATTGATTCCTTCGGCAGCCAAAACACTGGATATCTGGCTCACCATATTGGGAATGTTTTTGTTGGCTATTAGTATTCTGGCTCCTCCGTTGCGTTCCATCGCTGCTTCCGGAAAGTTGACCGAGTTTTTAATGTTTCCGTTTTCCAGAAAATCTTTTACCTGTTCAGCAGCCATGATGGCGCAGTTGGTTTCCGATTCCTGGGTGGAAGCTCCCAGGTGAGGGATGGAAATAACATTTTTCATTTTTAGCATTTCTTCATCGGGGAAGTCGGTAATATAGCGGGCTACTTTTCCCGATTCAATGGCTTCCTGTAAACTTTGTGTATCCACCAGTCCGCCGCGGGCAAAGTTCAGAATACGCACCCCGTCTTTCATCATCCTGAACTTTTCCTTGTTGATGTAGCCCTGTGTATCGGGTGTTAACGGGATGTTGATGGTTACATAGTCGGCCTGTGCCAGCAGGGGTTGAATTCCTTCCACCCAGGTAACTTCGCGGCTAAGTTTTAGGGCATGTTTAACCGACATATAGGGGTCGTAGCCCACCACATTCATCCGCAGCGCTGTTGCTGCGTTGGCTACCAGCACACCAATGGCTCCCAGACCAATAACAGCCAGGGTTTTGCCTTTGATTTCCTGTCCCGCAAAATTTTTCTTTCCCTGTTCAATCAAAGCCGGGACTTCATCGCCTTTTCCAACCAGCGATTTTGCCCATATTACTGAATCAATAATGTCACGCGAGGCCATCAACAGGCCTGCAATTACCAGTTCTTTTACAGCATTGGCATTTGCTCCGGGAGTGTTAAAAACAACGATGCCTTTTTCGGTACATTTTGCAATCGGAATGTTATTTACCCCGGCGCCTGCCCTGGCCACCGCTTTTAACGACGAAGGCAGTTCCATGTCGTGCATTTTGTAACTGCGCAAAACAATGGCATCGGCATTGGGTATTTCACTTGCAATTTCGTAATCACTTAAGGGGAAAAGTTTGAGTCCCTCGGAATCAATTTTGTTTAACGTTTGTATTTTAAACATTTTGGCGAATTATTTATAGGTTGTGATATTCTGTAACTGAATTGTGACAAATATCATTAAATTATTGAAAAACCCGAACCAAAAATGGCTTTAAATTTTTAAAGTGAAATTAATATTAACGAATGTGAAAGGATAAAACAAAAAAATGTGTTTTGAATACAAAAGAAAAAGCCAGGTTCCAACGAACCTGGCTTAACAACCTTCAACTACTAACCGATTTTATAACCCAAAAAATTATGAAGCAATAGTTATGAACTATTTACTCTGAATTGTCTGCTGCAAATAAAATAAGTCTTGAAAAAGTGGAATGTAATAAAAGTCACAAAAGTCCGGAAAAATCGATAAAATTTCGTGAAAGTTGAATTTTTCCCTCTTTTTCCAGTTTTTTTAACATTCTTGAAATTACCTCACGCGAGGTATTTAGTTGTAAAGCCAGGTCCTGGTGAGTGCCGGTAAATGTTTTTAATCCTGATTTTTCATGCCTGTCCAAAAAGAATTTAATCAGCCGTTCGTCCAGTTTCAAAAAGGCCAGCGTGTCAACGGTGTCAATCATTTCCCTGAACCGGTTTTGAAAGGTTTGCATCACAAACTGTTTCCACGACGGGTATTTGCACATCCAGCTGTCGAGCAAGGAAACGGGCAGTAAAATTACTTCGGTATCCTCTTCGGCCACAGCTTTTACATTGCTGGTTAAATGAGCCATACAACAGGTTAATGACATGGCGCAAACCTCGTTGTCTTTCAAATAATACAGGAGGAGTTCATTTCCGTCGTCGTTGTTTCGGGTTATTCTTATCAGCCCCTTTAAAACCAAAGGGAAGCTGGTAATAAACTGGCCCTCACGAATAAGGGTTTCATTGGCTTTGAATATTTTATGAATCCCGGTTTCCAGAATTTCTTCCTGTAGTTCCTTTTCCAGAAAATGATATTGAATATTGAAATTTTTCACCCAGTCGCTTTTAATCCTTACCTATTGAAATAACAACATTACTTTTTCAAAAGTGTTGAAAAAAGGGGGCTTCAAAAAATACGGGTTTTGATCCCTGTTTGTAAGATTTGTTAATCTTAACGAGGAAATCTATTCTTTTCTTTCTCCCGAAATCGGGGCTTCTCCCTGGTAAGATGAGGCCATGCCCGAGTATTTATCGTTGTTGAAATTCAGGGTAATCTGAATCAGGTCGGTGTCGGTTTTGGCCTCCATATAATATTTGTTTGGCTCTTTTTGTTCCAGCTTCGAGAAAGGAATTGTATAACCGTCGTCTGATAAGATTTCTCCGGTTAACTGCCCCTCTTTTTCAAAAAAATGAAAAACACCGGTCAGAATCGTCTCCCCGGTATCAACCGAGTAACTCCATTTTCCCTGGATTGGTTTTGAATCGTTTTGTGTAAAACCTGAGAATGCAAATGCTGCAAACATTACAAGAAATAAAATCTTTTTCATCATTAGTAGTTTTATTCGTTTGTTAAGGTTTTAAAAATAACGAATTAAAGCTACATTATTACACAGTATTAAAAAGATTTTATACCACTTTGTGAGAAAATTTATTCAAAGATATCTCTCATTTTTTCAAAGAAGGATTTCTCTGATGAAGACGGGCCTTCCTGAAAACCAGGTGAATTCTGAAGTTTTTCCAGCATTCTTTTTTCTTCTGCGTTTAGTTTTTTGGGAATCCATACATGCACCCTCACCAGGAGATCGCCTTTCCCGTAACCGTTCACATCAGGAATACCTTTTCCGCGTAATCTCAGAATTTTTTCGGGTTGTGTGCCCGGTTCTATTTTTACTTTTACTTTCCCTTCCACAGTGGGTATTTCGGCTGTTGTTCCCAGCGTAATTTCGGGGAATGAAACAAAAAGATTGTAAATCAGATTGTTTCCGTCGCGCACCAGTTCGGGATGTTCTTCTTCGGTGATGACAACCAGCAAATCGCCGTTAATACCTCCGCGGCGTCCGGCATTTCCTTTCCCGGTTACATTCAGTTGCATTCCTTCGCCAACTCCGGGCGGTATTTTGATGTTGATAACCTCCTCGTCGCGGATTACCCCTTCGCCCGCACAATGGTTGCACTGGTCGGTAATTATACGTCCGTCGCCCTGGCAGGTGGGGCAGGTGGAAGTGGTTTGCATTTGCCCCAGCAAAGTATTGGTTATACGGGTTACCTGGCCCGAACCGCGGCAGGTTCCGCAGGTGGAATACGAAGAGCCGTTTTTGGCTCCCGTGCCGTTACAATGCTGGCAGGCGACATATTTTTTTACTTTTATTTTTTTCTCTACTCCGTTAACAATTTCGCTGAGGTTGAGTTTTACTTTTACACGCAAATCGGAGCCACGGCTGACTCGGCGTCCGCCTCTGCTCCGGCTGCTTCCGCCAAAGCCGCCAAAGCCGCCAAAATGGCCTCCAAAAATATCACCAAAAGCCGAAAAGATATCTTCAAT
>JAFGDX010000014.1 GCA_016931875.1 Prolixibacteraceae bacterium | reverse complement strand
TCCTTTTCATTAGTGGGGTAATCGATAGCATCGAACGGGCAGGACTTTGCACACAGTTTGCACTGAATACATTCCGAAGGTGTAATGGTTAAATGCCGTTTTGAAAAACGGGACATCCAGCTCAGCAGAACCCCATAAGGACATAAAAAGCGGCAATAAGGTCTTCCCACAAACATGCCCAGCAACAGGAACGCAACACCCAGAACAATCATCAGAAACTTGGCATCCATTCTAAAAATTCCGATAAACGGGTCGTAGCGGCAAATGATAAAATCGGTTCCGGTAGCCGCAAACAGCACGGCAAGAGCGAGGTAAATATAGGGAATCAGTCCCAGCGTTTTATTGAGCCACTTGGGCAAACTCAGGGGTTTTATTATGACCAAATCCTGAATAGCTCCGAGCGGACAGGCACCGGCACAAAAAGTTCTTCCAAAAAACAGGGTAAAAACCAGTGGCAATACAAAAAACAACAAAGCCGTTATGGAAATGGCATATGCAGGGTCAAAAAACGACAAAGTTACATTTTGAATAGCGCCAATGGAACAGATGCATCCATTCCGGTAAAAACCGAAGTAGAGCAATGTAAAAACGGATAAGTACAGAATTCCCTGCCTCGAACGTTTTTTTATTGCCAGCCACGACGCCAGAGAAAGCACAGCCAGTAGCACCAGAACATCAAAATACTCCAGCTGCAGAGCACGTGGTTCCGGTGTAATTGTGGTGGGTTGCGTGTATCCTGAATCAAATTCAGGTTTTGGAAACCGCTGCTGCTGCGCATCTGCTGTGAATGTCAGCCATAAAAAGGCAAAGGTGTAGAATATGTATTTTAGTTTTTTCATGATTTAGCTGAATCGGTTATCAGGTGGTTGGTTTTGACCAGTCGCCTTTAATATTATATGCTTCGCTTGCTTTTACCCGTTTTATTGCATTGGAAGGGCAGCGGCGTGCAATGGAACAATCGTTGC
Source organism: Prolixibacteraceae bacterium (assembly GCA_016931875.1). GTDB lineage: Bacteria > Bacteroidota > Bacteroidia > Bacteroidales > Prolixibacteraceae > Draconibacterium. The sequence goes on along the minus strand of JAFGDX010000014.1, from coordinate 7,419 downwards.
AGTTGAGGCAAATATCGTGTATAATCTGCAGGTGCAGCGATCCATTTCCAAAAGAGGTACATCCTTTTACACATTTGGCACATCCGATACAAAGGTCTTCATTGATATGATACTCAAAATACGGTTCTTCAATAAATTTGCGTTCAATGGCTGCGGTGGGGCAAAGCTGATTTTCAGCAGCGGTTGTCCGGGCATTGGAATCGGGTTTCAGGTAGCCGCCACATAAATCGCAGTAACCACATAAATCGTAGGCATGAACACATTTTACTGCCGACGGGTTCATCACACACTCGGTTGCACATCGTCCGCACTGGGTGCACTCGAAAGGATCGATTTGCCAAACATAATCGTCTTTAATGGCCTTGCTAAGTGCCAAACCACTAACACTGCCCAATGCCAGTGCAAGCGACAAGCGAACCCCGCTTTGCAGAAACTCCCTCCGGTTTTTTGCTTTATTTTCTTTTTCCATCTTTTACCTCTTTTGCCTGTGGTAACTCGCATTTCGAAAATTCTCCGCAATTGTTGCAGGCGGGAGATACGTTGCAAGCGGCGGTTACTTTTTTATTGACCAAAAGATATCCTGCCGAAGTAGCAATTCCGCCCAGCAATAATAATCTTCCACCTGTTCTGAAAAAATCTTTTCGGTTCATAATCTTAAGTCGGAAGGCAGAATCAGGAAGCCGGGAAAAATCCGCTTATTCAACATCTGCCTTTCCATTTTATTTGTTATTTATTTTGGTTCAAAAACCCGTATCATTTTTTTATCAAAATCGAGTGCATAAATATTTCCCAAACTATCCGCGGCAACATCGGGAGCCTGGTCGGCACTGAATTTCACCGGAGCTGCCACTACCGATGCAAACTGGCCTGAAGGTTTGTGTATTTTTATTCTTACCAAGCCTTTTTCGCTGGTAACAAAACTTCCATCGGGCAAAAAAGTAAAATGGGCCGGATTGCAGCAACCGCTGAAACCGTCGGTCATCATACTGGTGTTTTCCCAATGTTCTCTTAAATTTCCTTCAAACGTATAATTCTCAAATGCATGCATACCGGGGTTTACAACCCACAAATCGCCGTATGCATTCACATCAATATCGAAATACGGGCTTGGAATAATAAATCCGTGCAGTACTTCATCTCCGCTTTCTCCCTCAATTTCATTCTGAATCTCACCACTTTCGTTGTAACGGAACACCTTTCGTTCTCCGGCGTCGGCCACAAAAATATTCCCTTCGAAAGTGGCAATTGCCGTAACGTATGAATTTTCACCGGGAAGGTTCCATTCATTTATTTCTTCGCCCAAAGAATTAAAAGCCAGAATCTTTCCCTGCTGCGCCACAAATATTTTGTCGCTGTCAGCATCAACGGTTTTTGGCTCTCCTTCCAATACAATTTCATTCAGAAGTTTTCCTGAAAAGTCGATGATTTTTAAACTCCTGTCACCCGTTACATAAATTTTTTCATTGGCTACATCAATGCCTGTTGGTTGTTCAAAACCGGGCTTGAAATTTTTGGTTTCTTTGAATTTTATCAAATCAGGATCGATATTTTTAAATTCGTCGATGTTGTATTCATAAGGATTTGCCTCGCTTTTGTTTGGCCTGTCAGACATAAATTCGCCCACAATTACCGCCACAATTACGAGTGCCAGAACTATCAGAAACAGTACAATTCCTTTGTTTTTCATTTTTCAATCTGTCAAATTTTTAGAATTAATAGTCAGGATAAACCCACCCTCCTTTCTATTAAAAAACTCATTCAACCATATTTACACGTTCAAATCAATACACACCATTGTTTTCGAATCCCGCATAATCAAATATCCGTTGGCCAGTGCAAACGGCGCCCAGGCATCATGGGCATTTTCAATTACTTTTACCTGGTCAATTTGAATGTAACTATCGATACCGGGTTTTGCTATTGTTAATGTTCCATCGTCGCTGAGAATAAATAATTTTCCATCGGCCATAAAATAGGGCCCCAGTCCAAAACGCACCTCTTTTCCGCTTGACCAGATAATTTTTCTTGTATCCGACGGGCTGACACAAACCATCTGATTTCGCAATGCACCACCATCTTTGGGTAAAATTCCGAAAAGATGATTGTTCCAGAAAATGGCAGTTTGCTGCTCACAAGCCAAACCATCTTTGGGGGCATATTCATACAAAGGTTCAATGGTATAGGTATTGTCATTTTCAGAAAGTTGGAGCATCATACTTCCGGCCCCGTAACCTGCGGTCATAAATATTTTTCCGTCGGGCATACATACCGGCGAAGGTGCCACCACCGAATGGTTCCATGCGGGTGTTTCCCAAAGAATTTTACCGGCATCATCACCGTCGGCTGCAATACCAACCATGCCTCCAATGGCGCTGTACACATACATTTTACGCCCGCCAAAAGTATAGGGCATTACCGAAGAGTGCGACATGAGCCAGTTGTTTGGGTTGGGAGTTTCCCATAGTTTTTCGCCTGTTGCACAATCAATGGCTACCATCAGGGCTTTTCCTCCGGTGGCAATAATGGCTTTTCCATCGTCGATGAGCGGACACTGGCCAGTGTACCACAGCGGAATTTCGGACTCGTATTCTTTGGCCACATCCAGCCCCCAGAGCAAATTGGCCGTTTCTCTCTCCAGGCACATTACATGGCACATGGGGCCCATGGTTAAAATATAATCATCGGTTACAGCCGGAATGGTTCGTGACATACCGTGGTTTCGTTTGATGTTCAGACTGTAGCCACGTGCCCACATCTCTTTTCCATCAACAACCGAAAAACAGCGCAACATGTCGGCGCGTTTTTCTTCGTCGTAGTCCAAAACATAAGCCAGCCCATTGTATATTGCGGCTCCTGAGTGTCCTTCACCTAATTCAACACTCCATAAAATTTTGGGCCCTTCAGCAGGGAATTTATCAATCAGTTTTACCGGCGACTTTGAAATGTTATCAAAATCGCTTCCCCTGAACCGTGGCCATGTTTCAGAAAGTTCGGTGTATGTTGTTTCGTATTCGCGAAAAATTTCTCCAATATTTACCACCTGCGCCGAGTCAGCCGTACCGCGGTTATCGGCGCCGGCTTCACTGATTTTGAAACTCCGGGTTGGATCGTTTCTCAGCCACCAGAAGATAAATACCAGTCCGATAAAACTGATAACAAGAAGGATAGTATTTATGGTTTTTTTGGTGTTCATTTTCAGTTTTAATTAGTATCCATTAAAACAAATTCACAAAAAACAATTTTATTTTAATGGCAGGATTTGTGCGGCAACCGCCAATCACATTATCAACTTTAAATGTACTTATAATTTTTATTTCCCAGCTATTGAACATCTGTTATCAACCCCTTTTTTGAGGCTGATTATTTTCCACTAATGTTGTACCCAAGCAAAATTTCGCCGTGCCGCATAAACAATTTTCCACCGGCAATAAACGGATGTGCCCAGTGCGGACCGGAGCCCTTGGTTATTTTGAACTCGCTGATTATATCAAAACCTTTGGGATCAGGGTTAACCAGGGCCACTTTCCCGCGTTCGTTGTAGCAATACAGTAATCCGTCGGCCATTACAATGGGGCCTTTGGTATCCCAGTCAGTCACATATTTAATTTCACCATTGTCCCATTTCATGCATACCCACCGGCCGTTTGAATTGTTAAACCAGTTGGAAGCATATACATGACCGTCGAACAAAACCAACCCTCCGATATGGTTGTCGAGCGTGTGGTCGATGTATTTTTCAGAAACCGAAGTTCCGGTTGAATCCATGGTAAGCATCACCGCAGGGTAATCGTAACCCATGGAAATAAAAATCTGGTTGTCTTTGTAAAGTGGTGTATTTGTCCAAATCAGCCCGTTATCCTGCCATTCCCATTTTTCTGCATCAAAATATTTGTAACTCCAGGCTATTTCTCCGTTTTCGGGGCGAAGTGCAATCAGGTGCGATGCGGTGGCCGCCAAAACAAAACGATGCCCGTTAAATTCGTAAATGGTGGCCGAAATATATGACCGTGGCCCCCCTACTGATTCACTCTGCCACATCAATTCGCCGGTAAGTTTGTTAAAAGCCACCACGCTGGTTTTTTGTCCGCCAGGTGTACAAATTACTTTATCATCAACAATTAACGGCGTTTCAGAATTTCCCCACACGTGGTATTCACTTTCAAAATCCTTATCCACTTCAACCGCCCAGATATCTTTCCCGGTTTCCCGGTCGATACAGGCCAGACGCCCGGTCCCGCTTTGCACATAAATCCGGTTGTCTTCAATGGTGGGCGTGCTTCTGGTGTCGGGGTACGACTGGTTCCAGGAACGACCATAAGGCACTTTCCATTTAATGGTTCCATCCATATTTACAGCAGAAAGATAATCAAGTGTGTCAATCATACCGGTAATATAAACCATGTTATCAAAAAATACAGGCGACGACCAGCCTTTGCCAATATCATCCACTTCAAGAATTACTTCCGGGCCGTTTTCGGGCCACTGTTTCAAGAGTCCTGTTTCATTAAAAATCCCATCGCGGTTTGGCCCGCGCCACTGCACAAGCTGGGCATTTACCGCGAGGGTTGCGATAAAAAGAATCAGTGTTGCAAATGTTATTTTCATTCTTTAGTTGTTTTATTGATTTTGATTTTATTTATTAATAAAGCCGTTGTAATCGAGTTTGTCAAAAACGGTATTTTTATAACTTGAGCCCACCGGAAATTCTTTTTTCCCGATAAAAATGCTCACCTGGCTAAAACTTGTTATTCGTTTTAATGAAATAATAAATGAACGGTGGATACGCAAAAAATCAGTGGGCGGAAGTACATTTTCTATGGCGGAAATGGTGCAGCGGATATTGATTTCGCGATTTTCAGTAATCAGTTTCAGATTATCTCCCATACTTTCCATAAAAACAATTTCGGAAAGCGGAATTTTGTGAATGATATTTTTTTCGCGGAGATATAAAAATTCATCGCTGGTGCCTTTTTTATGTACAGAAATTTCATCGCTGGCCGCAAAAAGGGCGTAAAACTTTTCGATGCCCTGCATAAACCGTTCAAATGAAATTGGTTTGAGCAAATAATCCAGTACATTCAAATCATACCCTTCCAGGGCATATTGCCGGTGGGCGGTGGTTAAAATAACCGATGGCGGGTTTTGAAGCGTTTTTATCAATTCAGTCCCCTTCATTTCGGGCATATGAATATCAAGAAACATTAAATCGACTTTGTTTCTGGTGAGAAAATTAAAGGCATCAAAAGCATCACAGGCGGTTCCTGCAATTTCTATGGTATCGATTTTACTGATGTGCGATTTCAGTACTTCAATGGCCAGGGGCTCGTCGTCCACAATTAAACATTTTGCTTTTGAATTCATCGCTGTTTACTTTTTCCAGAATATTTTCAAATCTACTTCGAACCTTTTTTCACCCGGTTTAACCAACAGATTGTATTGCCCCGGATAAATCAGCTCCAGCCTTCTCCGCACATTCTTCAAACCAATTCCTTCACCCACCGATTCATCCACTTTCTTTTCAGCCGGAACTGAATTAAAAACCTGCAGATGTAAATTCCCGGGTTGAATTTCAAGCCGTATTTTAATATTTGGTTTTGTCCGGTCGTTGCTGGCGCCATGTTTGAAACTGTTTTCAATAAACGGCAAAAGAATGAGCGGAGCTATTTGGTGACTGTCAGTTTCTCCGCGTATTTCATAGGTTAGTTCCAGCCGCTCGTTGTACCTCATTTTTTCAAGTTCGATATAACTTTCCAGTATCTCCAGTTCCTTTTTCAGCGGAACAAAATTGTCGTTGCTTTTATAAATCATATAATCGAGCAAGCCCGAAAGTTTAAGAACAATATCGGGTGTTTTTTCCGATTGAATTAAAGTGAGGGCATACAAGTTGTTTAAGGTATTGAACAAAAAATGCGGATGTACCTGTGATTTCAGGAATCTCAAATCAGCGGCCAGTTTTTCCTCGGCCAGTTTTTTATTCTTTTGCTCGTCGATGTACCACTTTTTAAAAATAATAATGGCTGATGCAAAAACGGGAATTCCGTAGTTTGATATTATATTGTTTAAAATTTTGGGCAGATAAAAAAGTGAATATTTTGAAAGATCGTAATATTCCTTCAATAAATTCAGGTAATAATATGAAACCCAAATGATAAACCCATACAAAATACTGTGAAGAACCACTAAAACACCAAACGTAACGAACTTCTTTTTTTCGGTTGCCACCGGAAGAATCAGGTAAATCAGTACATAAGTACCAATAATTCGAGCCGGTAGCAAGGCCAGACCGATGATAAATTCTTCATGATAGCGTTCCAGATATCCGCCGTAGGTAAGCCAGTACATCACAAAAATCACCACCCAAAACAGAATGTGCCACCAAACGCGGTATCTGAAAAATATAGGAAGTTGGTTTTGTGCCATTTTAATTTTTGATTTACAACAAACTTACTGCAAGCCAAACAAACGGGCAAATTGCTGCGACGAACACCAAATCCGAAAAGATGTATAGTTGCTTAAATCCCTTAATCAGTGTTATTTAGAATGAATCTTTATTTGATTTTATAAGCGACCAAAGTGTTGCCATGTCTCACATACAGTTTCCCATTGTTAATTACCGGATGGGCCCAATGTTGGGCCGAACCCAGCTCTACCCTGGTCTTACTTACGATATTAAACTTTTCAGGAGTGGCTTTCACCAGTGCCAATTCTCCTCTTTCGCTGTAGCAATACAACATTCCGTCGGCATAAATAACTGTTCCCTTGGTTAATTCTCCCGAAGCATATTTTTCTTCACCGGTTTTCCAATCCACGCATCTCCATTCCCGGCTGTTGTCGCCCGATCCGTACAAATATCCGTCAACCAGAACCATTCCTCCAATCCGGTTGTCGAGTTTTTCATTTTTCCATTCTTCTTTGATGCTGTTTCCATTGTTGCTCAAACTGAGTTTTTCGCCTCCTTGCCCGTAACCACTAAAACAAAACAAGCCGCCATTTTCATAAATCGGTGTATTGGCATGCACACTCCAGCGGTTGGGGTGCGGGTACGACCACAACAATTTTCCGTTTGAAGCATTAATCCCGAGAAGATGATCGGCGGTGTGGGTTACCAATAGCTTTCCAGCAGGCAATTCCACCAGCAAAGGAGTGCAGTAAGCCGAAAGTTCTCCAAGTCCTTCTGATGTCCAGATTAAATTGCCATTAAAACGGTTTAATGCCACAACATTGTTCTTTTTACCGCCCGGAGTAACAAAAACCACATCTCCATCCACCACCACGGTTTCGGTAACACCCCACTGAATATTTTTCCCATCGAAATCGTTAAACACATCTTTTGTCCACTTCAGCGAACCATTCTTTGCATCCATGCAACTAAGCACACCATACCCTGAATAAATATAGAGCAAATCGCCCACAACGGTT
>JAFGDX010000159.1 GCA_016931875.1 Prolixibacteraceae bacterium | reverse complement strand
CTGGATTTAGATGACGATTTTATCTATCCGGCCTGGGGGTTTTATTTTGATGTTTCACCGGGAATATCAAACATAAGCAACAACAATTTACCGTCAGTTATGAACGCAAAAAGCGGACTGGGATATGCGTTAAATGTGGGCTATTTTCACTCGGTGAGTCCCTGGATAAAACTAAAGGCCGGCGTGGGGATTACAAGTTATAAAAAAACGCTCTCAGCCAATGGTGAAGCGCCGCAGCAAACTTTTCAGGACATTGACGGCGACACTTACTCCGAAACGCTTACGCTCAACAATGTTGAAAAAATAAGCAACCCCATGTATCTTTCGGTGCCGCTGATTTTTGAATTTGGAAACCCGAATATTGATAAACCAGGCTTTTATGCCGACCTTGGCCTGAAATATTCATTTCTGATTAATGAAAATTATTCCTATTCCGGAACCTATTCAACCAAAGGGACTTATGAACAATGGAATGTGACCCTGGAAAATGTGCCCGAACTCGGATTTTACAACAATCAAAATCAGGAAGCCTCGGCCGGATTCAAAAAAACTAATTTTTCAGTGGTGGCCGGAGCCGGTGTTTTTATTCCCGTTTCGAGTGTAATTATTTTTAAGGGAGGACTGGTAACCAACTGGGGTTTAACTGATATTGGAAATAATACAGCAGAAAATACAAATCCGGATGTGATTGGCGATGAAGTTTATTCGTTCAGGGCGCGATACATTGATAACAGTTTGGCTGTAACCAGGGGAAGCAGAACTTTTCATCTGGGAGTTGAATTTGGATTATACATCAGTCACCGGTTAAAATAGTAAAGATAGATTCACCTTTAGCCGGAATAAAAAATCAATTGTTTTTTTACTTTTATAAATTGAAAAATTAACATTTCGAAATCAATTTTGTAACATTGCAACATGCTAAAATATCTGGTAAATAAAGGGATAACCCAAATAAAAAGGAGTCAGTGTATTTTTATTTTTTTGTGTCTGACCGCCTTCTCGGTTGTATCGTCAGCAAAAGACGACAAACACGGAAATCCCCCTGTCTCCTCTAAACAGGTGGAAACGAAGAACTCTATTTTCGCGGACTTTAAAACCTACACCATTGGTAAAAATACACTAAAAGGCACCACCACAGTAAAAGATTCGATTACCGAAGTGGTGGCCAGCGGAACCGATATTTGGGGAACCGAAGACGAAGGATACTTTATTTTCAGACAACTTAAAGGAGATTTTGAAATAAGTGTGCGGGTACACGGCCTTTCAGCAAGCCATTTATATTCCAAAGCCGGAATTATGGCCCGGCAGGATTTAAGCGACAATTCGAAACATGTTTATTTCCTTGTTTTTCCTGATAATGAGGAACGAAACAATAACAACGGCGGAAGCGAATTTCAATACCGCCCGAAACGAGGTGGCGAGTCGAAGGCAATTTATCCCAACCGGCAAACTGCGGGCGAAAAATTCAATGTCAATTATCCGGACACCTGGATAAAACTTCAACGGGAAAAAAATACTTTCTCTGCATTTTTAAGCACCGACAGCCTGAACTGGAACCTTTACACCAGCTACGAACAAAAAATGCCAAAAAGCCTGCTTGTTGGTCTGGCTGTTACCTCCCACGATGCAAACGGGTATACCAAAGCTGAATTTTCGGAACTCGAGGTAACGGAGATCAAATAATCTTTATTGTAAAGGTTACTGCTTTATAAAATCCCCTTTTGCATTTTTCATAATTATTAATTAGCTTGGAAACATTATTTCTGATGAACTTCTGAAATAAAAAAGAATGATAAAAAACCAAATCATCTGATATCGGTTAACCTGATGGAATTCAAAGCTATAAATTGGAAATTACTGGGTATCATCCTGTTGCTATCCAATTTTTTGGTTAAAGCCAATAATGCTGAACCGTTTAAAAAAAACCTTCTGGAAAAACAGAAAATTAATTCCCTGCATTTTGGCTCTTCCGTTGATTTCCTGACGTTTGAAAAGAAAGTCTTAACTGACACATTAAATGTTTATTACGACTGGTTATTTACAAATAAAGAGTTGTTATTGTCGGATGAAAACCCCTATTTTAAGGTTCATGTTCTGCTGGAGCTTGCCGGCGCCAAATATGCGGGTGACGAATACGACGAAGCTTTTAAATATATTGATTCAACCTTTGTTTTCTTTCAAAAACTGCTTTTCCCCGATGTATATTTAAAAATTAACAGATATGGCGCTGCCATTGCCTATTCAAAAAGTAACCTAAAAAAAGCCGGTTATTATTTTGAAAAAATGCTGGACACGGAAAAAGTAATGTCTGATTCGGTGCTGCTCGCCGATATCTATTTAAACTTGTCAAACTGTTATTTAAATGATCAGCAATACGATAAATCAATTCATTACTCCTACCTGGCTTATCCCATTTTCAATGCGCTCAACAAGACCCCCGAATTAATTGAGATATTGCTGAATATGTACAACTGTTCGTTTTTTACGAGTAACGATTCGACCAATACTGACTATTTATACCGGGCAATTGACATGGCCCAAAACTATGGCGATTCCATCCTAATCAGCACAACCTACGATGAACTGGGGAAATCGTATTACCGCAGGGGAAATTATCCGGAGGCGATCAGATATTACAAAATAGCCCGGAACTATGCCAGCGACAAAGGCAGCAAACGCGAAGTGAGAATTGCGGTTTTACAACATCTTTCGTATAAATACATGCCCGACAGTGTAGAAGCGGCCTGTGAAATTTCTGATTACATATTAACACAAAGTTTAAAAAACAAGGACGTTAAATTACTTAGCAACGCCTACCTCTCGAGAGCGAATTGTTTTGCCAACCACGGATTAAGGGATTCGGCAATTTATTATTTGGAACGGTCGGAAGAAAACAGGGTGGCCTACGGAAATGCAGGTGCGGCCCAGGGATATTATTATGTAATGTACGAAGTTGCCCTAAAAATTAAAGATTATGAGCGGGCCATGCGCTATTTAACCATTTCAACCGAACAAAATTTAAAAGCCAGCCGCGAAGCAAACACCGGTGAACTGACAGCCACAAGGGCGAAACTGGATTATCAGCTGCAAAAAGAACAAATCAGCGAGCTCAAATTTATCAATGACCTTCAGCAGGAAAAAAATAAAAGGCAACAGCTTTCGATTTTGGCAATTACTCTCCTTCTGCTCACAGGCGCTGCTTTTTTTATATATGCCCGTAAAAAATACAACCAGTTGAGGGAATCATACCGGGAATT
>JAFGDX010000158.1 GCA_016931875.1 Prolixibacteraceae bacterium | reverse complement strand
GTGATTGTACGATTCGGTATAAAACCATGCTCCGGCAATGTTAAAAGAAGTACGGATGGCATCGATGGTTCCTGTATTCAGGCTGTATTCCACTCCTTTTTTTATACGCCGGCCTGCATTGCGGAAAACATTGTATGATTCAAATCTTACATCGGTTTTGTAATCTACTTTAACGGGTTCTCCGGTTTCAGGGTGGTTGTAGTACACACCTTCTCCGGCAATGTAATACGGCGACAGGCCTGCATCAATTGTATTGTAATTGCGGAATTGAACAGGGTAGAGAATCTGATCCTGTGTGAACCCTCCTTTATATTTTTCATAAAAAAGTGTTATTCTTCCCTGTATTTTTTCAGTCAGAAAATCAATGCCGGTTTCATATTTATTACCTGTTGAAGGGCTGAGGTTGTAATTTCGTGTGTCTTCCACCACATCGGTGGTAAATACAACCAAATCCGGATAGTAATTAAAACTCTCAATATCATTGTACTTTTTGTCAGGATAAAGATGAAGAAGGGTAGGAGCTTTGGTGCTTTGCCCGTATCCGATTCGGAAACTCAAATCGGAAAAAAAGGAACTGCTTTTTGGAGTCAGGACTGTATACCTGATATTGACTCTTGGATCAAACCCTTTGCTGCCATTGGTTTTGAATACACCTGCGGGTTGAATATTATCATAACGTAACCCGGCCATCATATTTAGTTTGGTGGAGCCAATTTCCCATAAAATATTATCTTCAGCAAAGAGTGAAAACTGGTGTAACGACGGGATATCGGTAAATGGTCTTGGCCTGTTCCCGGTTCCGGCCGGAGGTTTTTCAGGGTTAAAAATCCGCCCTTCTCCGTTATTTCCGGTTGTGCGCCACTCGGCACCAAACAAAAAAACATGGTTTAACCGGCCGGTTTTTCGTAACAGTTTGGCCTTTAGTTTTGAATAGAGGTTGAAAGCCCGGCCATCGTAAGTAACTTCAGAGTAATAGGCAGATGGGCCGAAAGACACCTCGTATTCTCCGTCTTCGGTGGAGGTGGGAAAAAAATTCGGACCGCCCGGCGATTGTTCCCATGTTTTTTCAAAACCCTCCTGCCAGTTTTTGCTCCATCCAAAAGCAAATGAAAGATTACTTAAAAACGGTTTGTCGGGTGTCCAGCTGGCTGTTACATTGCTTCTGATTTCATGGTCACGGGTATAATGTTCTTCTTCGAGAATCATATCCGGATCCCATTTTTTTCCATCCAGGCTGTTTAAAAAATCCAGTTTCAGGTCGAGTTGGAGCGGGGAATTTTCTCTGAAAAATGTATTTGAATATTTTGCAGTGGTGTTTATTCTTTTGAATAAATCGGTTTGTTTCACCAGGTTTTGGTAGGATTGTGTGTAACCCAAATCAATATTTATAAGTCCGCGGTTGTTTTTTAACAGCGAACCTTTTGCCAGGTAGGCCTGCTTTGTGTGCGGATCTGTCTGAAGTTTTAGGTGGTAGGCTGAGGCTCCGGTTTTGGTTTTTACATGCACGGCACCCGAAGTAAGGTCACCGTGTTCGGCTGACGGAATGCCCACGTCAACGGTTATTGATTCGATGTTTTCCACCGGAATCGAACGTAAATCGATTCCGGTTCCCGCCACTGTTGAAATACCTCCGCCGCTTTTTATGCTTTTTTGCATGTTCCCGTTATTCGAAACCGGTATATTGTCAATAACAATGGCTGTTCCAAGGGCACTGTTTATATCTGTTCCAACTTCGCGAATGCTTATTTTTGCCGGGTTTGAAAGGTCGGGGTTTTCCGAAATATTTCCGGGAACCAGTTGCATGATGTCTTTAATACCGGAAGCCTGAATATGACTGATGGCCTGGCTTTTTATATGCGATGAGGTGGTGCCTCCTTTTGAGTTTTGGGCTGTTACGGTTACTTCTTTTAATCCGAGCGATTGCTTATAAAGCGCAATTGTTACACTTCTGTTTTCTGTAAAACCGGAAGTGACTGAGTATTCGGCATATCCAACATGGGTAACCAAAAGTGTATAGGTTCCCGGGGGAATGGAAGGAAAAGAAAATTCTCCGTTTTTGTCCGACAGGGTGCTCATTTCCGGTTCTGTTAATACGATGTTGGCGTATAGGAGCGGTTCGCCCGTTTCTGCATCGCTGATGGTGCCATTTACCGATATGTTATTTTGTGCAAATACGGTAAATGCATAACAGAACAAAAAACCAACGATTGATAATATAACAGCAAGTTTTTTTTGCATCCTGAAAATACTTTTCAGAAAAGAACAAAAAAAGGGAGAATTCTCCCTTCTCAAAATTATTTAAATATTATTTTATCTGTAAATTTTTCTCCTTTCACCGAAATGGCAACTACATAAATTCCGGGTTTAAAGTTATAATTATTCAGCCTGCAAATGGTTGATTTGGGTTGTTTTATGGTTAGCAACCGGCCGGTAACCGAATAAACCAAACACTGGTCAATCGGGTTTTGCTTTGAAACGATATTTATATGGTCTGCCTCGTATTGAATTTGCAACTCGTTGTTTAAGGCGAGTTTATTTACTGAAGTTGTAATATCGAGGTCATTCACTGCAATTTTATAAACCACGCCACTGCCCATGGCATAAAGTGAATCGTTAAACACCTCACCAATTCTGAAAACGGTTTTTCCAACCAACGGATTCTGCCAGGTTGTTCCGCCATCGTTTGTAAAATAGGATTTTGATGCTGTGCCCAAAAGCATAAATGAGTTACCATCAAGAAGGTACATGTCATTTGTTCCGTTAACACCATCGAATTTCGAGAAGGTTTCTCCTCCGTCGTCGGTCATAAAAACTCCGTCGGAAGTAGTTGACAGGTAAAATTTATTACTGCCTGCCATTGTAATGGAATTGACAAAAATGGTGTTGTCATCTTCGTTGGCTGCTACCAAAGCAGGAAATAAATCGCTAAGGTTTTCGCCGCCATTAACAGTTTTCAGGAAGATGTTGTTTCCGGCAAAGAATCCGGTATCGCCGGTAAACTCTATGGCGTTAATATATGCATTTCCAAAATCGGGGGTGATCCCGGACCATGTTTCGCCGCCATCGGTGGTTTTGAAAATTCTTCCCCGGCTTTCACTCTCGCCGGTTGTCACCGTTTCAAACCAGCCGGCATACAAATAAGCGGTATTTGCATCCACACATTCCACACTATACGGATTAAGCCCGTAACAACCTTCCAGTTGAGGATTCAGTGTTGCATCGGTTGCCTCGTTGGCTCCAATTTTTGATATGTCGAGCAACGTATAGGAGTTCCAGTTGTCAGTGGTTTGCAAGACCAACCCGTCAATAAAAAAGTCATTCACCGGGGTGGCGGAAGGAAAATCAATCATTTTAAATCTTCTTACAGTAGTAAAAGCATTTTCTCCATTATTGCTGATACTGGTAAAGTCAAATTCAATGTCTTCATTAAAATCATCCGGAAGAGTGGATTGCTTCCAGGTCAATCCTCCGTCGGAGGTTGTTTTGCTCATTTTGCCGAACCCGATTATTAGTGCATGGTTTTGGTCATAAATCCACATTTTCTGAAGGTTTTCCCCCGGGTTTAGTTCTGTGCTAACCCATTGAACGTTTTTTTCAATTAAATCGGAAACAGCAATTTTATAGGCGTAGGTATTTCCCATTCCATAAAGTGTATCTCCAAGTATGCCGCCAATTTTGTAACAGGTTTTCCCGGGATAACAATTGGTCCAGGTTTCGCCGTAGTCGGTAGAAATTTTTGATTTTGAGGAAGATCCCAAAACAATTAAGCTCGAGTCGTTGAGAGGTAAAACATCATTGCCGCCGTCAATTCCTTCAAATTTTGTAAAAGTAGCGCCTCCGTCGGTGGTTTTAAAAACACCATCTGCTATGGTTGTAAGGTAGAATGTATCGGGGCCTGTCATTTTTACCGCAAAAACGTACAGATTGCTGTCGGTCCCGGCTGCCAGATTTGGATAGATATCAATCGTTGTATCGGCGTTGATATTGGTTTTGAAAAGCGATTGATTTCCGCCACTAATGGCAATTGAGTCGTAAACTTCAATCGAATTTATAACATTTGAGCCTAATTCAGTTGCAACGGGCTGCCACTCTTCGCCTCCATCGCGGGTCAGAAAAATTCCACCTTGTGTTTCTTTCGAGCCGGTTGAAATATCATACCAACCGGTGTACACAAGGAAAGTATCTGAATTAAATACACCCACGGAATAAATGTCTTTTGTATAAGATCCTACTGCATTTGGATTTGTTGCCGGATTATCGCCGGTGCCAATTTTACCTGCATCAAGCAACGACCAGGTTTCTCCCATATTGTCCGATTTTAACAACACCCCACTTACATAAACATCGGTTTTTCCTCCTGCCGGATGATCTACAATTTTGGTTTTTCTCGACGATAAAATGGTGGTGCCGTTTCCAGCTCCCAGCCCTACAAAATCGTACATGGCGTTGAATGTACCAATGTCAGTCCAGTTTTGGGTTCCAACGGTTTTTTTCTTTAATGTATTGCCAAAACCTATGATTACTGCTGAAGTATCTCCTGAAAGTGTCATTTCCCGAAGGTTGGTGCCTTCTGAAATGTTTTCTTCCACCCAGTTGAAGTTTGCCTGCTGCCCAAAAATGAAAAGTGACATCAGGAAAAATACAGTGAATAATGTAAACTTTTTCATAGGCAATTTTTTAGGTTGTTTCGTTTTTTATTTATTCAAGTTTATTTTTTCAGTTTTCAAAAATTCCTTAAAATTAAACATATTTTTCACCTTCGCGGTTGTTTCTTTTGAATAAGATACAGTTGGCGGGTTTTCCACAACACTTTTACAACCTGTACCTGGTTTGTAACGGTATCAAAATAAACAACTTTGCTTCCCTGTTTTTGTTGTTGGCCAGGCGTGTTCTACCCTTTTGTTATGTTTGATTCCTAAATCGTTAAGATTTTGAAGTTAAAATTAATTATTATTTTATTTGTCTGGGTTGATTTGAATATAAATTATAAACAATGTTGGCATTGGTTCATAATGTTCGTTTTGCAAAAAAATTTCTGTTTTTAGAATCTTGGATAGGAAACGTATTTTTGTGCCCGGTTGGAAGGAAAGGGGATAGTTAATTTTTCATGAACAATCCTTTTTTTTTCAGGTAAGCAATTGCCTCTTCTTTGGTTTGAAACAATTCTGCTTCATCTTCGTTCCATGTTTCGCCTTTCGAAATACCTAAATTCGAGCAATTTTCAATCGGTGCGATATTAACATCTTCCAGCGCCTTCATTTTTATATGGTTTTCGGAAATGCGGAGTACCTTTGCTTTTACCGGTTTACCCCTCTGCGGAACTTTTTTGGCATTTATGGCAACAACAAGCCCGTAACACTCTACTCCCTCTTCGAGCCAGTTTCCAATTTTACTTTGCCAGGCGGTGTTAAATTCATTCAGTGTTTCGGTGTACTCATAACCAGCTATTTCTGCCGATTTGTTTTTTGAATGACAACCGGGGAAAATTAGCAAAACAGCAAAAGTTATAATTGGAATCAGTTTTCTCATTCGTTTTTATGTTACATTTTTTACTTATGTTGTGTGGAATAACACTGATAAACAACTTGCCTGCGGTAAAAGTACTAAAATTTATTTTTATGCCGGAAAACTATTCAGGGAAGCATCGTTCAAAATAAGGAAATAAAAAAAGCCGCAAATTGCAGCTTTTTAGTTGTTGTATATATTTTTGTTCTCTTTAGAAACCGTTGATAATTCCAAGAAAATCTTCAGCTTTTAACGAGGCTCCTCCAATTAAACCTCCGTCAACATCTTTGTTGGCAAAAAGTTCTTTGGCATTGCTGGGTTTGCAGCTTCCCCCGTAAAGGATGGAAACACCTTCGGCAATTTCCTGCCCAAATTTCTCGGCAATGGTTGAACGGATAAAAGCGTGAATTTCCTGCGCCTGGTCAGAAGTTGCTGTTTTTCCTGTTCCAATGGCCCAAATGGGTTCGTAAGCAATTACCAGTTTTTTAAAATCCTCGGGTGAAAGATTAAAAATGGTTTCTTCCAGCTGTTGTTTTACAAAACTGTTTTGAGTGCCTGCTTCTCTAATTTCCAGCGGTTCGCCGCAGCAATAAATGGGTGTCAGTTCATTTTCAAGTGCAAGTGCCAGTTTCTTGTTGAGGATTTCACTGGTTTCGCCGTAATATTCGCGGCGTTCAGAATGGCCCAGTATAACATACTCAGCCCCGGTTGATTTAACCATTTCAGCAGAAACTTCGCCGGTGAAAGCCCCTTTTGCTTCGGCAGCGCAGTTTTGTGCCGATACCCCTATTCTGTTGGT
>JAFGDX010000157.1 GCA_016931875.1 Prolixibacteraceae bacterium | reverse complement strand
ATATCGGCGGTTGCCAAAACGGCCACAAAAACTGCCATTCCCCACCCCGCTGTTATTACAATCCAGCCGGCTCCGTTGCTGTGGGTTTTATCGAGATTTACATTGGCCACCACTCCGTTTCCCAAAAGAATTAATATGAATGTGCCCAGAAATTCACCAAAAAGTTCAGTCATAATTCGTCGGTTTTATTCTTCAAAATAATAATGTTTTGCTACTGTATGATACGTTTGTATTTGATTGGTCATCCACGTTTCATCGCGGTTTAATTCTTTCGCCATTAAGCGGGCTACCTCGGGGGCAATACGGATGCTTTCGCGTGCATCAAGAAAAAGTGCGCGTGTACGGCGTGCCAGTACATCTTCCACGGTTCTTGCCATTTCTTTCCGCACAGCCCATGCCACCTGCGCTTTTAAAATCTGTAGTTTTTCGCTTAGCCAGCCCTGCCACTCCGTTTCTTCTTCGCCCAGGGCCACCACTTCCTCTTTCTCCAAACCGTAAGGTGCCAGTGGGTCGTTGTAGGGATCAATATCCATTCGAAATCCATGGATGGGTAAATGTCGTGTTACACATTCACGCTCGGGCAAGCCCCCCAGCATAATCGCTTTTTCGATGGTGTCTTCCGCCATTTTGCGGTAAGTTGTCCATTTTCCGCCAATGATAGTAATCAATCCTGAAACCGAAATTAAAATTTTATGTCCGCGCGAAATTTCCTTGGTTGCCTTTTTTTCATCTTCGGGTTTAGCCAGTGGCCGCAGCCCGGCAAAAACACTCAACACATCCTTTCTGGTGGGTTGTTTTACAAGGTACTGCCCGGCCGTTTCCAGCACAAAATCAACTTCCGATTCCAATGCCACCGGTTCAAGAGAGTGATCATCAACCAAAGTATCGGTTGTTCCTACCACCACGTGGTTGTGCCACGGAACAGCAAACATTACTCTTCCGTCGGAAGTGTGCGGAACCATAATTGCATAGTTGTTGGGCAAAAATTCTTTGTCAAGAATCAGGTGAATCCCCTGGCTGGGCGTAATCATATCCTTTTTTTCGGGCTCGTCCATCTGAATAATTCCATCGGCAAAAACCCCCGTGGCATTGATAACCACTTTTGCCTGAATCTGCATTTCCTCTCCGGTTTCCTGGTCCAAGGCCACTACTCCTGAAATCAATTCGCCATCTTTCACCAGCCCGGTAACCTTACAATAATTCAGTACCGTACCTCCATAATCAACACAGGTTTGTGCCAGGCTGACTGCCATCCGCGAATCGTCGAACTGGCCGTCCTGGTAAATAACCCCACCTTTTAGTCCTTCTTTTTCAACCGTTGGCAATGCCTCCACCGCCTCTTCAAAAGTGAGGTGTTTGGAAGGCCCCAGCCCCAGTTTCCCGGCCATTAAATCGTACACTTTTAATCCAACGGTATAAAACGGACCGCCCCACCAGTCATACGTTGGGATTACAAATGACTGGTTAGTTACCAGGTGTGGCGCGTTTTTAAACATCAAACCCCTTTCTTTCAGGGCTTCGAATACCAGCGAAACATCGCCTTGTTGCAAATACCTAACTCCACCGTGAACCAGTTTTGTACTGCGGCTTGATGTGCCTTTAGAAAAGTCAATCTGTTCAAGCAATAATGTTTTGTACCCGCGGGAAGCTGCATCAACGGCACATCCCAAGCCGGTTGCTCCTCCGCCAATAATAATGATATCCCAGGAATTTTCTTTTATTCTTTTTATAATCTTTTCTCTTTCCATTTTAATTTTTTTTGGGTTGAATGAAATCGGTTAGTGTGTGTCGTACCATTTTTTACTGCGTTCCACCGCTTTTGACCAGTTGGTAATTACTTTGTTTATCACGGTTTTATCTTTTACGGGTTCAAAAACTTTGTCCACCTGCCACTGCTGTTTTACCTCTTCAATATTCCTCCAGAAACCGGTGGCCAAACCAGCCAGGTAGGCAGCCCCCAGTGCAGTTGTTTCCGTAACCTTCGGACGAACAACTTTTGTATTGATGGAGTCGCTTTGGATTTGCATCAGCAAATTATTTACAGCCGCGCCGCCGTCTACACGCAATTCATTCAGTTCAATACCTGAATCTTTTACCATGGTATCAATAACCTCCATCGACCGGAATGCGATGGCTTCCAGTGCAGCCCGGGCAATGTGTGCTTTTCCGGTACCGCGGCTTAATCCTATTATGGCGCCAGTTGCATATTGGTCCCAGTGCGGCGCACCCAAACCAACAAACCCCTGCACAAAGGAAACCCCGCCGTTGTCATTCACCTCGCGGGCCAGCGCTTCAATTTCGGAGGATGATTTGATGATTCCAAGCTGATCGCGCAACCATTGAACAACAGCGCCGCCAATAAAAATACTTCCCTCGAGGGCATAGGTAACTTTCCCATCAATTTGCCAGCCAATGGTGGTTAACAATTTGTGTTTTGAAGCAATGGGTTTTTCTCCGGTATTCATAACCACAAAACAGCCGGTTCCGTAGGTATTTTTCACCATTCCCTTTTCAACACACATCTGGCCAAAAAGCGCGGCCTGCTGGTCGCCGGCAATACCGGCAATGGGTATTGCAGCGCCCAAAATACCGGTTTCGGTTTGCCCGTAAATTTCGCTGCTTGATTTAACTTCCGGCAATATTTCTTTGGGAACATCCAGAATATCAAGCAATTCGTTATCCCATTTTAAATCATGAATATTGTAAATCAATGTACGGCTGGCGTTGGTAACATCAGTAACATGAAGTTTTCCTCCCGTCAATTTCCAGATGAGCCATGTATCAACCGTTCCAAAAGCCAGTTTTCCCTGTTTTGCCAGTTCGCGGGCGCCTTCCACGTGGTCCAGAATCCATTTTATTTTTGTTCCTGAAAAGTAGGCATCGACCACCAGCCCGGTTTTTTCTGTGATTTTGGTTTCCAGCCCTTTTGCTTTCAATTCGTCACAAACGGTTGCAGTACGCCTGTCCTGCCAA
This sequence comes from Prolixibacteraceae bacterium, assembly GCA_016931875.1. Lineage (GTDB taxonomy): Bacteria > Bacteroidota > Bacteroidia > Bacteroidales > Prolixibacteraceae > Draconibacterium. The sequence continues at coordinate 1,514 of JAFGDX010000157.1, read as the reverse complement.
ACAATCGCATTGTAAACCGGTTCGCCTGTTTCGCGATTCCACAAAATAGCGGTTTCACGCTGGTTGGTAATTCCGATTCCCGCAATTTCAGAAGGTGAAATTCCCTGCTTTTCAATGACTTCTTTTGCTACTTTAAGTTGGGTCTCCCATATGGTTTCCGGATTGTGTTCCACCCAGCCGGCCCGCGGATAAATCTGTTCAAATTCCTGCTGGGCAACATTTACAATTTCGCCGGAATGGTTAAACAAAATGGCCCGGCTGCTGGTTGTTCCGGCATCGAGCGAAAGGATATACTTTTGCATCTTATTAGGTTTAATTGAAATTTTAATGACTTAAAATTGTGGTTGAATTTACAATTTTATGAGCAATTTCACCCGAAATTCTTCTGCATCTTCACAATAATTTTTCCACTTACATAAAAATCCATTATGTAATTCCTCTGTTTCGGAATTTTTATCTCTTTTCTGATTCTTCCCCGTAATTAAATAAACTTTTTACTTTTGCCTTCCGAAAAACAAAAAGATGAACCTAAAAACAAATAAGGTAGCAATTATTGGAAGTGGGAGTTGGGCAACAGCCATTGCAAAAATGGTACTTGAGAATGCGGATGAAATCAATTGGTTTTTCAGAAAAAGGGAGACCATTGAACAATTCAAAAAACTGAAGACAAACCCGAGATATTTACAAAGTGTGGCGTTTGAAACCAGCCGGATTCATTTTTACAGCGACATCAATAAAATTACTGCCGATTCTTCTATTTTGGTACTGGCTGTTCCTTCAGCCTTTCTTCCACTGATTCTTAGTGATTTAAACACCGATATCAGCAATAAATATATTCTTTCGGGTATCAAGGGAACAGTTACGGGGGAAAATCTATTGGTGGTGGAATATCTGAACAAATATTTTGATGTTGCTTTGGAAAATATGGGAGTTATTGCGGGCCCCTGCCATGCAGAGGAAATAGCACTGGAAAAGCTGTCGTATCTTACCATTGCCGGCTTGAACGAGCAAAAAACAGCACATTTTGCACAACTAATTCAAAACGATTATGTAAACACTTCGGTTTCCGACGATATTTGGGGAACTGAATATACTTCGGTGATAAAAAACATAATTGCCATTGGTGCCGGAATTGCCCACGGGTTGCGATACGGCGACAATTTTCAGGCGGTTCTGGTTTCCAATGCCATCCAGGAAATCAAACGGTTTGTTGATACAGTCCATCCCATTTCGCGCGATATAAAAGATTCGGCCTACCTGGGGGATTTAATGGTTACGGTGTATTCGCAGTTCAGCCGGAACAGGATGTTCGGAACCATGATTGGAAAGGGGTATTCTGTAAAAAATGCGATTTTAGATATGAACATGATTGCCGAAGGATATTACTCGTCGCGATCCATCCACGAAATCAATAAAAAATACCACGTTCCGATGCCCATTTGCGAAACCGTTTACCGGATTTTATATGAAAATGCCTCGCCAAAAAAGGAAATGGAAAAACTGACGCAGGAACT
>JAFGDX010000156.1 GCA_016931875.1 Prolixibacteraceae bacterium | reverse complement strand
TAAAAGCCATGTTTAACGAACGAAATCAGAGAATTGATGAAGTGGGGCCAGCACAACCGGTCATTATTCTGGGGTTGAACGGGGCGCCGCAGGCAGGCGACAAGTTTAATGTTATGGACAACGAGCGCGATGCCAGAAATATTTCCAATAAACGCGAACAACTGGCACGCGAACAGGGATTACGCACACAAAAACACATCACCCTCGATGAAATCGGGCGACGCATTGCCATTGGTAATTTCCAGGAACTGAACCTGATTGTGAAAGGGGATGTGGATGGTTCAATTGAAGCACTTTCTGATTCGTTGATTAAACTTTCAACCGAAGAAATTCAGGTGAATATCAAACACAAAGCCGTAGGACAGATTTCCGAATCCGACATTTTGCTTGCAGCCGCTTCTGAAGCCATTGTTATTGGTTTCCAGGTGCGCCCGTCGCTGAATGCACGGAAACTGGCCGAAAAAGAACAGATCGATATCCGGCTGTATTCCATTATCTACGATGCCATAAACGAGATTAAAGCAGCCATGGAAGGTATGCTTTCTCCAGAGATTAAGGAAGAAATCGTGGGTACGGTTGAAGTTCTTGAAGCATTCAAAATTACCAAAGTAGGTACCGTGGCTGGTTGTATTGTTCGTGACGGAAAAGTGACCCGGAATTCAAAAGTGCGCATCATTCGCGATGGTATTGTAATTTACACCGGAACCCTCGGTTCACTCAAACGTTTTAAAGACGATGTGAAGGAAGTAAAAAATGGTTATGAATGCGGATTGAACATCGAAAACTTTAACGACATAAAAGTGGGCGATCACATTGAAGCCTTCCAGGAAGTGGAAGTTGCAAAACATTTGTAATTATTCTTGAAAAAAAAATAAAGCAAAAGGCCGGAATTCCGGCCTTTTTTTTGCCCGCAGGTCGTTGGAAGGACATATTTCAAAGGTTATTAACAATTCATGTTTTATTTTATAAACGGAAAATTGATTTCTGCGCGTTTTGTATTTTGTACTTTTGACGAAAACTCGATCAAATGAAACGGAATCTGGTTATATTTTTGGTTGTGATTGTGGCACTGGCAGCCGGTTTTGTATATTTTACCAAAGACGAAATAAGCTTTACAAGAGAAACATCGGTTTATAAAGCCATTCCTGTAACCTCGCCCGGGTTTCTCGAGTTTCGTTCATTAAAATCGGTGCCCGCTGCTAATCCAATTATTCAGGAATGGATGAGTGCCAATATTGGCAATTCGTTTCTGGGGTTAATTGCCCAACTTGATTCCCTGATTAAAAACAGCAACGAAATTCAAAACGGGCTTAGAAATGAGTCGTTTATCGTGGCTTTCCAGTTTGCGGGGAAAACCGACCTGGTCCCGCTTTTTATTAAGAATGCCAATTCAGGGAACAAAAAGAACGATATCCGAAAACTGATGGAGTTGCTGTATCCGGAGAGCAGGTTTGGTTTTGCAGAAAAGAACTACAGCGGTAACAAAATAACGGTTATTTCGGAAGGTGAAAAAGCCCTTTTTCATTTTTGTTTTGCTGAAGGTTTGTTTCTGGCCAGCCCCAGCGCAATTATGGTTGAACAGGCCATCAGGCAAATGAACACATTTACCATTTTGAACGATCGGTTTTTTACAGAAGTAAATAAAACGGTGGCTTCGCAGGCCGAAATTTCATTTTACATCAACCATCTCTATTTCCCCGAAATGCTGGGCAACTGGCTCAACGGAGAATCGCAGCAAAGTGTGAATGAATTTGGCGAGACAGTAAGAATAAATTACAAAAACCAGGCGGAAAGTTTTTCTGATTTTGCCTCCTGGACGGAACTGGATGTGGATTTCAACGATGAAAATATTCTGCTCAACGGCGTTTCGGTTGCCGATGATTCGCTGAATCATTTTTTATCGGTATTTGAAGGGCAGGAAGCTGTAAATTTTAAAGCCGATGAGGTTCTTCCAAAAAACACATCGTTTTTTATGAGTTGTTCCTTTTCGGATAAAAACCGGTTTTTCTCACAGCTTGAAGAATATTTTTCACACACTGCAACTTACTATAAACGCGAAGAGCAAATCAAAAAAATAGAAACTGGATTACGCACTGGTTTTAAAGAAGGTTTGAAACAACTGGTAAAAGATGAAGCGATTGTTGCAACTACGGCCATCCCGGTCAACCCATCAGAAAAAACCACTTTTTTTATTCTTCACACCGAAGGGAAAACGCTTGCCGAACAACAACTCAATACCTGGCTGGCCAATTATGCCGGAAGAAAAGGGATTGAAGCAGGCTCATTAAAAAAGGAATATTCGGTTGACAAGGAAACCACATTCAGCATTTATAAATTTCCGTACCCTTCGTTTCCGGGAATATGGCTGGGAAAACCATTTACAATGGCGCAGGCCAATTTTGTTGCCTTTTACGATAATTACATGGTGTTTGCCAGCTCAGAACAGGGCTTGCAGGAATATCTGCACAACAGGGTTCTGGAAGCTACTCTGGAGAACGACATCCGTTACCAGCGTCTGAAACAAAATACGTCAAACCAAGCCAATCTGAATATTTATGTTGATGTAAACCGCGCTTTTAGCCTGGTCAGGCAACTGTTTAACCCCGAAGTGACTGAACTTTTGGAAGACAGGGAAGAGACTCTGCGGAAAATCCAGGCCGTTAACTGGCAGGTTATTCACGACAAAAACCTGTTTTTCAATTCGCTGATTATGGCTTTTAACCCAAATGCACAAGAAGAGGCACAAACCACCTGGCAGAGCAACATTGGGAATGCCATCCGGTTTAAACCACAAATCGTTGTCAATCATAACGATCCTTCAAACCGTGAAGTAATTTTGCAGGATGAACAAAATAATTTGTACCTGGTAACCAACGAAGGGCGCATCCGGTGGACCGTTCCGGTGGCCGAACCCATTGCAAGCGAAATTTTTCAGATTGATTATTACAAAAACGGAAACCTGCAGTATCTTTTTAATACCAAAAGTAAACTCTACCTGCTCGACCGGAACGGAAACCATGTGGCACATTTCCCGGTGGAATTCAGTTCTCCGGCTACCGCGGGTGTTAATGTTTTTGATTATGACAACAACCGGAATTACCGGTATTTTGTTCCACACGAAAATAAAAAAGTGCTGGCTTACGATTATACCGGAAAAGTGATAAGCGGCTGGGTATTTAATCAAACCGACCACGCGGTAACAACACCGGTTCAGCATTTCAGGGTAAACAGGAAAGATTATATTGTTTTTAATGATAAATCACGAATTTATATTCAGGACCGCCGGGGAAACACGCGGGTAAATGTGCCGGTTACCTTTGAAAATTCGCAAAATCCGCTGGTTCTGAATTTAGACGGAACGCCAAAAATTGTTGCAACCGACATTTCCGGGAAAGTATACTATATTTTCTTCAACGGGAAATATGCAGAGAAAAAAATCGGCACCTTTAGCGAAACCCACTTTTTTACCTGCGACGATTTAAATGGGGACGGAGTTCCGGATTTTGTATTTGTTGATGGAAATGAGTTAAAAGTAATGGATGAAAACGGGAAAAAACTGTTTTCTGAAAAACTGGATAACCCGCTGAACATGCCTCCGCATATTTATACTTTTGGGCCAAAACTGAAAAAGGTTGGGATTGTTGATTCCGCAGCCAACAGGCTATTTTTATTCAATCCCGACGGAAAACTCCACGACGGTTTCCCGCTGCAGGGAAGCAGCCTGTTTAGCATCGGGAAAATGACCGGGAGTTCGGGCAACCTGAGTTTGCTGGTGGGAAGTGAAGGAGGAAACCTGTTTAATTATACCCTGAATTAGG
>JAFGDX010000013.1 GCA_016931875.1 Prolixibacteraceae bacterium | reverse complement strand
GTATTTGGCCGTTGAATTTCCCGGATTTCAAAATCATTTTTCCGAAATAGATATCACGATTATTATATGTAACTGAAATTTGTATTTTTACAGCCTGTTTATAAAAATTAACCAAAACTTATCGGTGAAAATGAAACGTAATTACCTTATTCTGAACTTGATTGCCCTTGTTATTTTGTCATGCAATCAAAACGAACAAAAGAACCCCATTAACTATGTTGACATTTTTACAGGAACCGGGAAAGCAGCTACGGAATCGGTAAAAGAAAGAGCCGGAGCTCAGGAAAACTTTGGGCAAACAATTCCGGCGGTTACCGCCCCTTTTGGAATGACACAATGGACAGCCCAAATCAATGCAACCGAGCAAAAATGTATTGCCCCGTATTACTTTGGTTCGCAGGTTATTCAGGGATTCAGGGCTACCCACTGGACCAGTGGCTCGTGTGTTCAGGACTACGGAAGTTTTACCTTTTTCCCAACAGTTTTAAACAACGATTTCAAATATTTACCCGAACAGCGCAGAACCTTGTTTATGTTCGACAGCGACAACGCTTCTCCTGCCTATTTTGCCGCCCATTTAATCGAAACCAACATTTTAAGCGAATTTACATCGACCAGGCGTTCCGGTTTTTTTCGCTTTTCATGGCTCGAGCCCGATAACCCAACCATTATAATTGATGTAAACAACGACAAAGGGGAAGGTTACATAAAAATTGATTTGGAAAACCAGGAGGTGGTTGGTTATAACCCGGTACACAGAATTTATAACGGAAATGGAAAGCCGGCCGGTTTTAGCGGTTATTTTGTTGCTAAATTCGACAAGGAAATTGTAAAATACGGAACATTTAGCGGGCCTGAATACACACACAACACAACTGAACAAAAGAACCGCGAAAAAATAGGCGCCTATGTAACCTTCGATTTTTCAGAATCGGAAGCCCTGCTGATGAAAGTAGGAACCTCCTTTACCAGCATCGATAATGCCCGGAAAAACCTGGAAGCCGAAATTGCCGGCTGGAATTTTGACGAAACCCGTGCCAGCCTGGAAAAAACATGGAATGATATTCTTGGACAAATAGAGGTGGAAGGTGCGGTGGATGAAGATACAACCAAATTTTACACCGCCCTGTACCACAGCCTTCTGCATCCGCGCCTGTACAGCGATGTAAACGGAGAATATCCCGGTTTTGACGGGGACAGCACAATACATGTTGCCAACGGATTTGATTACTATTGTGATTTTTCGAACTGGGATATTTACCGCGCCCAAATGCCACTGGTTAGTTTGCTTGCCCCAAAAGCCTACCAGGACATGGTGAAATCGTTGATTGTAAAAGCTGAACAAGGGGGATGGCTCCCAATTTTTCCCATGTGGAACAGTTACACATCGGCTATGATTGGCGACCACAGCAGCGCCATTATTGCCGATGCTGCCATGAAAGGTTTTGATTTTGATTTGGAAAAAGCCTACACCTATATGCGAAAAAATGCTTTTGAAACACCGGAAAACCTTGATGAATATATTGACGGCAAAGGAAGACGGTCGTTGGAATCTTATCTGCAATATGGTTACATCCCTTTGGAAGACCCGGTTGATTATGCATTTCACCGCGGAGAGCAGGTTTCGCGCACACTGGAATATGCTTACAACGACTGGGCAGTTGCGCAGGTGGCCAAAAAACTCGGTAAAACTGAAGATTTTAATGAGCTGACCGCCCGTTCATACAATTATTCCAATGTGTTCGACATTGAAAAAGGATGGGTGTGCGGACGTTTTACCGATGAAACTTTTACCGACGAATTTAATGCCGGCGGAGATATGCCCTATATTACCGAAGGCACACCAAAACATTATACATGGTATGTTCCGCACGATGTGGAAGGACTAATTGAACTGATGGGCGGCCCGGAAACTTTTCACAACAAACTGAACTCATTGATTGACAATAAGGAGTACTGGCACGGAAATGAACCCAGCCATCAAATTCCCTATCTCTTTAATTATGTAGACAACTGGGAAAAAACGCAGAAAACTGTAAAACATATCTTACGTACTGAATATGACACCGGCGCAGGAGGTTTATCAGGAAATGATGATGCAGGACAAATGTCGGCGTGGTATGTTTTCGGAGCCATGGGATTTTATCCGGTTTGTCCGGGCAGCAACGAATACCAGCTTTCGTCGCCGGTATTTGAAAAAATTACCTTGCATCTCGATCCTGAATTTTACCCGGGCGGAGAATTTGTTTTGGAAGCAGAAAAGGGGAACCAGTACAACACCTTTTCCCGTGTGAAACTAAATGGCACCGAAACCGCGCCCGTGCTTCACCACGAGGAGTTTCAGAAAGGAGGCAAGCTCGAGTTTCTGATAAAATAACCGCAGAAAAGGTATTTGCTCAGGAATCAATCTGAGCTAAGCCAAACAGTGATTCATAAATTGCCAATTGAGGGAGATTCTTTTTTAATTGTACAGATTTTTTCCGGCGAATACAATTTGCCAATCCCTTATTTGGTGTGCAAACCGCACTCTTTTCCTGAATTCTGTTCCCACCACCAACGGCCGGCACGAAAATCTTCGCCGGGTTGAATGGCACGTGTACACGGAGCGCAGCCAATACTAACAAAACCTTTGTCGTGCAGAACATTGTACGGGACATGGTTTTCACGAACATATTCTTTTACCTCCTCAAGACTCCATTCCAGCAGCGGATTGTATTTTATGATCCGGTTGCTTTCGTCCCATTCAAACTCTTTCATGTCGCTGCGGTTTTCCGACTGAGATGCCCGTAAACCGGTAATCCAGATTTCTTTGTCTTTTAATGCACGTTTTAGCGGAATTACTTTCCGTATATAACAACACTCTTTCCTGTTTTCCAACGATTCGTAAAAACTGAAAGGCCCTTTTTTCTCTAAAAGTTCTTCCACTTTATCAGCCGGAGGAAAATAAGCTTTTATTGTTTTTTTATATTTTTCCAACGTGCTGCGGTACACTTTATATGTTTCTTCAAATAAACGTCCGGTATCGAGTGTTATCACCTCAATGGGGAAATTATGGGAAAAAATATAATCTGTTATCACCTGATCTTCGTAGCCAAAACTGGTTGTAAAAACTATTTTTCCTTCATACACTTCAGCCAGATATCTGAGTTTTTCAATGATCGACATTTCGTGTAATTCGGTATTTAGAAATTCAGCTTTATCAAAACCGTTCATAATTTTTATCTTTTTGTTGTATAAACTATTCTACATATAAAACCAACCCTTTTAAATACTCACTTTCCGGGTGATAAATATTTACCGGATGATCGACGGGCTGTACAAGCTGATGCAAAATCCTCACAGTTCTTCCTGAAATAGCGGCAGCTGAAAAAACAGCCTCCCTGAATTTGTCTTTTGCCACCACCTGAGAACAGGAGAATGTAAATAAAATACCTCCGCTCCTTATTTGTTCAAATGCCCGGGTGTTTATTCGTTTGTAACCCTGCAATGCCTGGTGCAATGAATTTCGGTGTTTTGCAAAGGCAGGTGGGTCCAGAATAATTAAATCATATTTATCCTGAATATCTTTCAAATATTCAAATGCATCGGCAGCAAATGCCTTGTGGCGCGGGTCGTTGGGAAAATTCAACTCTACATTTTCGTTGGTTAAATCAATTGCTTTTGCCGAAGCATCCACTGAGTGCACCAAATTTGCCCCTCCTTTCATGGCATAAAACGAAAATCCTCCGGTATAGCAAAACATGTTTAACACATCTCGATTTTGGGCATATTTCTCTACCAGCAACCGGTTTTCACGCTGGTCGATAAAAAAGCCGGTTTTTTGGCCGCTTTCCCAATCTACCTTAAATTTCAGTCCATATTCCAGAACTTCAGTTTCACCTTTTTCACCAAAAAGAAATTTGTCGGTGGGCTCAATATCAGCTTTATACGGGAGGGTTTTTGTGCTTTTGTCATACACTGCTTTCAAATGTTCGCCCAAAACTTCGCGCAGGGCTTTCACCAATTCTTCACGAATAAAATACATGCCCACCGAGTGGATTTGCATCACCGCTGTTCCGTTGTAAAAATCAACAACCAGTCCCGGCATTCCGTCGCCTTCAGCATGAATAAGTCTGAAAACATTGGTTTCAGGGTTTTGTACAAATCCCAGTTTTTTTCTGAGGTTCCAGGCCCGTTCAATCTTGTTTTTCCAGAAATTGTAATCCGGCGTAACTTGTGTAAAAGAAACAATTCGAACAGCGATGGAACCAATTTGGTAGTGCCCCAGTCCCAAAAATTCATCTTTATTGGAATAAACTGCAACCAGGTCCCCTTCGTTCAGGTTTCCGTAAACCTTTTTTATGGCCCCGGAAAATACCCAGGGGTGAAAACGTTTGAGCGACTGGTCCTTCCCTGATTTCAGGACAATTTTTGCAAATTCGGCCATGAACTTAATTATTTGAAAAATTTTTGAATATTTCCAAAGCAGTCCACGCATCGGTTGCGGCATAAATTTCCTGTGCTTCGGTAAGTGTATCGGCTTCCCAGTTTGAAAGTTGCTGTGTTTTCGAAATCCTGAATCCCAATACAATGGCGGTTAATTTTTTCAGGCTGAAATTTTGAATTCCCAAATCTTTGGCATAATCCTGCAACTCAATAAAACCTCCTGGGCGAAATGGTTTTATTTCCTGTAATCCTTTAATATCATCGCGAATGGCAACGCCGGGTTTTATAATTTTCGGATTGGCCAGTACCTTTGCAATCTCGTCGGGGAGCCC
>JAFGDX010000155.1 GCA_016931875.1 Prolixibacteraceae bacterium | reverse complement strand
ATCGACCGTCATTTGATTCACGAGGTAACCAGCCCCGTGGCATTTTTAGGATTAAAAAAACGTGGACTGAAAGTTTTCCGTCCGGATAAAACAACCGCCACGCCCGACCACAATGTTCCTACCGAGAACCAACATCTTTCCATTGTTGATGAACTCTCGCGCCACCAGGTGGAAATGTTAAAAAACAACTGTGCTGAACATGGAATAAAATACCACGATTTACAGTCGGAAGGACATGGAATCGTTCATATTATCGGGCCCGAAATGGGACTAACACAACCGGGAATGACCATTGTTTGCGGCGACAGTCACACCTCTACACACGGAGCTTTTGGTGCCATTGCATTTGGTATCGGCACCAGCGAAGTAGAAATGGTGCTGGCCAGTCAGTGCATTATGCAGCCCAAACCCAAAAAAATGAGAATCAATGTAAACGGGGTACTTAATGAAGGCGTAACAGCCAAAGATATTGCCCTTTATATCATTTCAAAAATTTCGACCAGCGGAGGAACCGGACATTTTATTGAATACGCCGGAACCACCATTTCGAGCCTGAGTATGGAAGGCAGAATGACCTTATGTAACCTCAGCATTGAAAGTGGCGCCCGTGGCGGAATGATTGCCCCCGATGATGTAACAATTAACTATGTAAAAGGCCGTCAGTATGCGCCCAAAGGCGAAGAATGGGAGAAAGCAGTGAAAGCATGGAAAGAGTTAAAAACCGATGAAGGTGCTGTTTTTGATACCGAATATACTTTTGATGCAGCCGAAATTGAGCCAATGATTACTTACGGCACCAACCCGGGAATGGGAATTGGAATTTCAAAGACAATTCCTACTACCGAAGGAATGGCCGGCAGCGACAAAGTAACCTTTGAAAAATCATTGCAATACATGGGATACAAAGAAGGGGAAGCCATGAAGGGAAAAACCGTCGATTATGTTTTTCTTGGAAGTTGCACCAACGGAAGAATTGAGGATTTCAGAGCCTTTGCCGAATTTGTAAAAGGAAGGAAAAAAGCTCCGAATGTAACCGCCTGGCTGGTTCCCGGCTCAAAACATGTGGAATACCAGATTCGTGAAGAAGGGCTGGTCCAGATACTGGAAGCTGCCGGTTTTGAACTGCGTCAGCCCGGGTGTTCTGCCTGTCTGGCGATGAACGACGATAAAATTCCGGAAGGAAAATACGCCGTTTCATCTTCAAACAGAAACTTTGAAGGACGCCAGGGACCGGGAGCCAGAACATTGCTGGCCAGCCCGTTAACAGTGGCAGCCGCCGCAATAACCGGAAAAGTAACCGACCCGAGAGAATTAATGCATAAATGATTAAAATCGCTAAGTGCAACGCGTAAGGGGCAAAAAAATCTTGGCTCCTGGCCCGGTGCCCTTGGCTAAAAACTAAAAGAATGGCATACGATAAATTTTCAGTAATAACATCGCCGGCAGTGCCACTGCCAATCGAAAATGTGGACACCGACCAGATTATTCCGGCACGGTTTTTAAAAGCAGTAGAAAGAAAAGGTTTTGGCGACAATCTGTTTCGCGACTGGCGGTACAACAAAGATGGAAGCCCCAAAGCAGATTTTCCGCTGAATGATTCAAAATATACAGGAAAAATTCTGGTTGGCGGGAAAAACTTTGGAAGCGGTTCGAGCCGCGAACATGCAGCGTGGGCCATCTACGATTATGGCTTCCGGGTTGTGGTTTCCAGCTTCTTTGCCGATATTTTTAAAGGAAATGCGCTGAACAACGGACTGTTGCCGGTTGTTGTATCTCCTGAATTCCTGCAGAAAATATTCGACACAATAGACAATGATCCAAATGCAACATTTGAAGTGAATTTGGAAAAACAGACTTTTACCATTTCTGCTACAGGCGAATCAACAGAATTTGAGATCAATCCGTATAAAAAACATTGTTTGCAAAACGGGCTCGATGATATTGACTACCTGGTGGAAATGAAAAACGAAATTGAAGCATTTGAGGCAGCGAGGTAAAGCGTCTGCTTCAACTGTAAATAAATAAAAAATGACAGGCAGAACAGTTGAAATAACAGGAAAGAATCTCACTATAATGGATACCACCCTTCGCGACGGGGAACAAACTTCGGGGGTTTCGTTTAGCGAAGGAGAAAAACTAAGTGTGGCCAAAGTTTTACTCGAAGATGTAAAAGTTGATCGCATTGAAATTGCCTCGGCACGGGTTTCCGAAGGTGAGTTTAAAGGCACCAAAAGAGTGATGCAATGGGCGGCAGAAAAAGGCCATCTCGAAAGAATTGAAGTGCTCGGATTTGTCGATGACACCATTTCGCTTCAATGGATTGCCGATGCTGGTGGCAAAGTAATCAACCTGCTTTGCAAGGGTTCGTTAAAACACGTTTCCGAACAGTTACGAAAAACTCCCGAACAACACGTGGCTGATATCCGAAAAGTGATATCCAATGCTACAAAAATGGGAATCAGGGTGAATGTATACCTGGAAGACTGGTCGAACGGAATGCGGAATTCAAAAGACTATGTTCATTTTATGATTAAAAATCTGAAAAATGAAAACATTGACCGGATGATGCTGCCCGATACACTCGGAATTCTTGACCCCGATGAAACCTATGATTTCTGCAAGGAAATGGTAGAAACATACCCCGATGTAAACTTCGATTTTCATGCCCACAACGATTATGATTTGGCCATTGCCAATGTTTTTCATGCCATTAAAGCAGGAATCCGGTGTGTTCACACCACCGTAAACGGACTGGGAGAACGGGCCGGAAACGCGCCTCTTTCAAGTGTAATTGCCACGGTGAAAGACCACCTGAAAATGAAAACCAATGTGAACGAAACACATTTAAATAAAGTTTCAAAACTGGTGGAATCATTTTCAGGAATCCGGATTCCCACTAACAAACCACTGATCGGTGAATTTGTATTTACACAGTGCAGCGGAATTCATGCCGATGGCGACAACAAAAACAATTTGTATTTCAACGAGCTTTTGCCCGAGCGCTTTGGTAGAATCCGTCAGTACGCTCTGGGAAAAACTTCGGGGAAAGCAAATATCAAAAAGAACCTCGAAGATTTGGGTATTGAACTCGATGCAGAATCGTTGAAAAAAGTCACCCAACGGATTATTGAACTCGGCGACAAAAAAGAAACGGTTACCAACGACGATCTTCCCTATATTGTTTCCGATGTTTTGAACAACGACATTGTGGAACAAAAAATCAGGGTGATTAACTACTCGGTTACCCACACCATGGGTTTGCGCCCGGTGGCCAATGTGTCGCTGGAAATTGACGGGAAACAGTACGAAGAGTTTTGCGATGGCGACGGACAGTACGATGCCTTTGTAAAAGCGCTGCGGAAAATTTACAAACGCCTCGGAAAATCGTTCCCCAAACTGGTGGATTATGTGGTTACCATTCCGCCCGGCGGAAAAACCGATGCCTTGGTTGAAACTGTTATTACCTGGAAAAACAGCCGCGAATTTAAAACCAAGGGGTTGGACCCCGACCAGAATTCAGCCGCCATCAAAGCAACCATCCGGATGTTGAATATCATTGAAAATGAATTTAAACCGGGAATTCTGGATAAAATCCTGAAGAGTATTTCGTAATTTAAAGTAGAAATATCATACAAAACTTTTTTCACCGGAATTAACTAACTTTGAAAAAAAGTACCCAAATGAAGGCGATAGAGATAAATACAAAAACAGATGATACAGGTCATTTAAAAATTGATATTCCTTTAAAAAAAAGTAATAAGAACGTAAAGTTACTTATTCTTTTAACAGAAGATGAGGAATTTACTGAAGATGAACAGCATTGGTTATACGCCAATACGCAAAACCCTTCGTTCGATTTTTTAAATGAACCGGAAGAAGACATCTATTCTTTAAATGATGGAGAACCCATTGAGAATGAAAAATAGTATTGTACTTGTTCCATTTCCTTTTGACGATTTTTCTTCGGCGAAGCTAAGACCTGCTTTATGTTTAACGTCTGAAATAGGTCAGTTCGACCACATAATTGTTGCTTTTATTTCAAGTAACGTCAGGAATATAAGAGAAAAATTCGATATTTTGGTGAAAAAAGAAAACACCCTATCCAAAGGTACCGGACTGCGCGTTGATTCCGTGATAAAACTTCACCGGGTAATTACTATCCCCAAATGGTTAATTAAAAGAAAACTAGGAGAAACCAATCCAAAACTTTCAAGATTGGTTGAAAGTAGTTTGAAAAATTTATTTGAACTGAAAAATTAAAATATAAATGAAACTAAACATTGCAATACTGCCCGGCGATGGAATCGGGCCGGAAATTGTGGAACAGGCCATGAAAGTGGTAAAGGCCGTTGCCCAAAAATTTAATCACGAATTAGCCTATGAATATGGTTTAACCGGCGCTGCCGCCATTGACAAGGTAGGCGACCCCTACCCCGCCGAAACACACGAACTGTGTATGAAATCGGATGCAGTGCTGTTTGGGGCCATTGGCGACCCAAAATTCGACAACAACCCCAAAGCACCGGTGCGTCCCGAACAGGGTTTGCTGGCCATGCGCAAAAAACTGGGTTTGTATGCCAATATCCGCCCGGTGGAAACCTTTGAATCGCTGCTGCACAAATCGCCGCTTCGCCGCGAGTTGGTGGAAGGGGCCAACTTTGTTTGTATCCGCGAACTCACCGGCGGAATCTATTTTGGTGAAAAAGGACGCAAAGACAACGGGAACACCGCTTTCGACACCAACACCTACACCCGCGAAGAAATTGAACGCATCCTGAAACTGGCCTACGAATTTGCCGGAAAACGCAATAATAAACTGACGGTGGTTGACAAGGCAAATGTGTTGGAAAGCTCACGTTTGTGGCGCGAAGTAGCGCAGGAAATGGCACCCGGCTACCCCGACATCAAAACCGAATACATGTTTGTGGATAACGCGGCAATGCAAATCATTCAGTGGCCCAAAAACTTCGATGTAATGGTAACCGAAAATATGTTTGGCGATATTCTTACCGACGAGGCCAGCGTAATTACCGGTTCGCTCGGCTTGCTTCCTTCAGCTTCCATCGGAATCCACACATCGGTGTTCGAGCCCATTCACGGTTCGTATCCGCAGGCTGCCGGAAAAGACATTGCCAACCCGATAGCCACCATTCTTTCGGCGGCCATGATGTTTGAATACGCCTTTAACCTGACCGGTGAAGGAAAAATTATCCGCGATGCTGTGGCTGCTTCTCTGGCAGAAGGATATGTTACGGTTGACATTGCCGAAGGTAAATCATACAAAACTTCGGAGGTTGGCGACTGGATTGCTGCCTGGGTAGAAAAAAATTAGGGCGACACAATTTTTTCTTTGGGCTTGTGTCAATAACCGAACCCTCCAAAAACCTGTTTTATTCGTGAGACTCAGATTTCAGGAGTGAGCGAACTGAAATTTGTTAATCGAACAATCCCGATGAAATCGGAGGGTATAATACCCTGCAGCTCTGCTGCGGAATAAGTTTCCAAAGCTTGCTTTGGGGTTTCATACCCGTTGATTTT
>JAFGDX010000583.1 GCA_016931875.1 Prolixibacteraceae bacterium | reverse complement strand
GGAAACCCCGTCGGTAATCATCATCGGGGAAAATGCAGTTGAAGTCTGACCCGGGCGATCTTAATTTTTTCAGAACAGATATTTTTTTGAAAACTGATGAGACGCAATCCGGTAGATTGTGAATGGTTTTTTGAAAATTAAACCAGTATGAGTAAATCTGAGGTGAAACAACGCCGGAAAGATTGGGAAATCGATGCAAAAATGCGCGGCTTACAGGTACAAAGCCAAATTTCATAAAAGAACTTAAAAAAAAGAATGAGTGTGGCTTTCGGGTTGGGAATCCCCTGAATATTATTTTACTTTTGGTACCTGAAAAAAACAGCATGCTCAGATATTTTGCTTTTTTATACACTTTTCTTGCACTCAGCCTGTCATTAGCGGCGCAGGAAAAGTATGTTCTGAGCGGAAATATAAAAGATGCAGCCTCGGGAGAAGATCTTATCGGCGCAACGGTAACTGTAAGTAATCTGCAGAATGCGGGTGCAGTTTCAAATACCTACGGTTTTTATTCACTTACACTTCCCAAAGGAAATCATTCAGTGAGCATAAAGTTTATGGGATATGAAACGGAGGTTTTTAATCTTGTGCTGGATAAAAACAAAATACTGAATATTGAACTGACCGGGAAAAATTTTGAGATTGGAAATATTGTGGTGCGGGGCGAGCGTGCCGACCGTAATGTTTCTTCGGTGGAAATGGGAAATGTAAAAATGGTTCCGCGTCAAATCGAAAGTATTCCTGTAATTTTTGGCGAACACGATGTTTTTAAAACCATTCAGCTTACTGCGGGGGTAAAACCGGCAGGCGAGGGGAGTTCGGGATTCTACGTACGCGGGGGCGGAATCGACCAGAACCTGATTTTGCTGGATGAAGCCCCCGTTTACAACGCCTCGCATCTTATGGGGTTTTTCTCGGTGTTTAATTCCGAATCGCTGAAAGACGCCAACCTCATGAAAGGCTCTATTCCGGCTGAATTTGGAGGACGCGCTTCTTCTGTTTTTGATATAAAAATGAAAGATGGCAACCTGAAAAAATACGGAGTTACCGGCAGCATCGGATTGATTTCTTCGAATGCAACCGTGGAAGGCCCGATTGCCAAAGACAAAAGTTCGTTTATTGTGAGCGCCCGCCGTACCTATGCCGATATGTTTATCGTATTTTCTGACGATGAAGATGTAAAAAATTCAACCCTCTATTTTTATGATTTAAACCTGAAAACCAATTATAAAATAAACCAGAACAACCGGATTTTTCTTTCCGGTTATTTTGGCCGCGACAATTTTAAATTTTCCGATGAATTTGGTTTCGACTGGGGAAATAAAACAGGAACCTTGCGCTGGAACCACAATTTCAGCGAGAAACTTTTCCTGAATACTTCCCTCATTTTCAGCAATTATTCATATGAAATCAACATCTATCGCGATGTGGACGCCAATATTCGATCCGAAATTCAGGACTGGAATTTCAAACAGGATTTTACGTATTACGCCAATGCAAACCATACTTTAAAATACGGTGGAAATATTATTTACCACAACATTTTGCCGGGGAAAATCTCTGTGCTTCCCGGTTCTATTTACAACCCTCTTGAAATAACGCGGAGAAAAGCCTTTGAATGGGCTGCCTACATTTCCAACCAGCAAACCATTTCAGAGAAATTGAAATTGTATTATGGATTGCGGCTCGCTTTGTTCAGCAACATTGGCCCGGGCGAATTTTATGAATTTGACGATGATGGGCAACTTGTAGAAACCACAGAAAAAACGGAATTTGAATTTGTAAAAACACAGGGCGGGATAGAACCCCGGTTGGGGCTGACCTACATTTTAACCCCGCAAAGTTCATTAAAAACATCTTATAACCGGATTTACCAGTTTCTTCACCTGCTTTCAAATTCAACCACCACCACACCCACCGATTTGTGGTTGCCCAGCAGCAACAACGTACAACCACAAATTTCGGATCAGTTCTCGCTGGGGTATTTCCGGAATTTTAAAAACAACGAATTTGAATCTTCACTGGAGGTGTATTACAAGGATTTGAAAAACCAGATTGATTATAAAAACGGGGCCGACCTGGTTTTTAATTCCACCGTTGAAGCCGAGCTGGTTTTTGGTCGGGGCTGGGCATACGGCGCCGAGTTAACCGTTAAACGAAACTACGGAAGACTCAACGGCTGGATGAGTTACACATGGTCGAAAACCATGCGGCAGTTTGATGCAATCAACCAAGGCGATCCTTTTCCGGCGCGCCACGACCGCACACACGATTTTTCGGTTGTGGGAATGATTGATATCAACAAAAACCTGAAATTGTCGGCCACATGGGTTTACTACACCGGAAACGCAGTTACCTTCCCCAGCGGAAGATACGAAATTGAAGGCCAGATTGTGGAATACTACACCGAGCGAAACGGTTACCGCATGCCCGATTATCACCGGCTCGATTTGGGGTTGACCTGGTTCCGGAGAAAAACAGACAAATTTGAGTCGAGCTGGAATTTCTCCGTTTACAACGCCTACGCCCGCGAAAACGCGTATTATATCGATTTCAGGGAAAGCGAAACAACGCCGGGGAAAACCGAAGCGGTGCAGTTTTCATTGTTTAAAATTGTTCCGTCGGTGAGTTACAAGTTTAAATTTTAACCAATGGCAAATGACGAAGTTTAATTTTATAATTCTGATTTTTATTTTCCTCCTTTTGGGGTGCGAAAAAGTGATTGATGTGGACTTGAATGACGCAAACCCGGTACTGGTAATTGAAGGCTCTTTAACCGAACAACACAATTCGGCGGTAGTGAAAATTTCAGAAACCACCAGTTATTTCAACGCCGATCCCGCTGAACCGGTTACCGGAGCCGTTGTGAAAATTACCGATGACGACGGCCGTGAATACCATCTTCAGGAAAAAAACGGAATGTATCTTTCCGATGATATTTATCCCGGTTACAATACAACTTATATCCTTTCGGTGGAGGTGAACGGAACCATTTATCAATCGGCTTCCAAATGGCATAAAACCGTGTTGATTGACTCGTTGTCGACGCACATAAATGAGGAATACTCGGTTTTTCAGGAGGGGTATAATGTGAGTTTGTATTTTCACGACCCGCCGCACGAAAACAATTACTACCGGCTAAAAGTGTATCTGAACGGTGAACTCGAAAATAACCCGGAAGATTTTATTTTTTTTAACGATAACAATACCAACGGGAAGTTTGTGGAGCTGCGTATCAGGCGAAAAGTTTTTGAAATTGGCGACACGGTAACCTACGAGTTGCAAACCCTGGATAAAGCCGCCTATGAGTATTTTGATGCCATTTCGGAACTGATTGATGATAATTCGGCCGCAACCGCGGCACCGGCCAACCCGGTACCCAATTTTACCAACGGCGCACTGGGTTGTTTCTCAGCCTATTCTTCTGATAAAAAAACAATTATAATCAGCAAATAAAAACGCAATTATCCCGTTTTCTGTAAAAATTTTAGCACAATGAAATCCAATAAAAACTGCTGTCGCATTTTCCCTGTAGTCCTTATAGTTCTCTCCGCATTAATTGCAGCTGCCATTTGGTATTTTGAAGAAGGGGTGCACTCCTTTCGGTTTTTAACGGATAAAAATGAGATTTTTAATTTTCTCGGAACGGTTTTGTTTACGGCCATCCTTCCGGTGGGTATTTTTTACCTTGCTACCGAAAGAGCAAGCATCAATAACAAGGCGAGAGGCTTGGCCCTGCTCGGGTTTTTACCCGCCCTGATTCTTTTGATTTACATTTTAATTGGCTGATAAAATACGCAGACCCTCCAGTTCCTCCCTGCTAATGGTGGGCAGTTTGTTGTGTTTCATTTTTTCAATTACCAGCAACCCGGTTTGCAG
>JAFGDX010000154.1 GCA_016931875.1 Prolixibacteraceae bacterium | reverse complement strand
TTCTATTGATTACACCCGCCGGATTCGGCCCAGCGGGTCAATGGTTACTTTGATCGGGTTATATTTTTGCCAAGCTTTACCACTTGCAATTCGGATTTCTTCCTCAGTTTTTGTCACCGTCGAGGCTAAATGAAAACGGAATGAGTAATCTCCTCCTGATACTTTCTGTACCCGGTACAGATGTTTGCTCAGTAAAGTAGCGTTTGTGTAACCAATTTCAATATCCGCTTCCAGTCCAAGCAAGAACATATCGTTAATTTCGAGCGTTGTGATTATTCGTTTGCCATCATTCGGCAATTTATAAACTGGCTCATTTTGTCGCTGGCGTTCTACCACTTCAATAAATGAGACAACCTGCTCTTTCAGATTCCCATCTAAATCCTCATAGATAAGCACATGGTGATTGTTACGGGGGTTTACATACTGCTTGATATTCTCTTTTAGCAGAATCGCGTTCCCGATATTTTCCCGCATCCGCACCTTTTTCACAGGAACAGGCTCTCCTCCTTTCCGGTTTGGCAAGAACAATCGATATTGACCATCTTTAAAGAAGGCATCTTTGGGAACGGTGAAACTATCCTTGGAAATGTCAACTCCGCATTTATCCCGCAGATGTTTTAGAATGAGTTGTCGAATGGTATCGTCAACCACTTTATTAATCTGTTTTTTGTCTTTCAAACTGGTAATTTCCTTGCGAATGTGGAACGAATCTTCTGCCTGTCCCGGTGCCTTTCGTTTTCCAAACACAGTTTCCTTATGCAACTGACCTCGGGCTGCAAAACCAACACTCCTGCGAGTTTCACCATTCTTGGTTATTGCTTTCGAGATTTTCGTCAGTACTTTGTTATTCTGCTTGTGCGAAATAAACATGGCTTCGGCGGCTTTTTTCACATCATCGGTAAATCCCAACCACGGTTCCGGGAACTTATCGGTACTGTCAATTCCCCGTTTTTCATTTTCCTCCTGTGCATGGTAAGTACTCAATCGTTGCAAAAAGCCCTGCTCGGTTAAAGCAACCGTAATGGCATCAATGGCATGGTGGCGATGGTCGTCGCGGTTCTTTTTAGGATCGTATCTTATTTCGCCGGTTGCTTCGTCCACCCAAACTACGGCTTCGGTCAGCCGTTGCCCCTTCGACGGTGCGGGTGCTTCGTTCTCCGCCGGATATAATTCGGGTTCCACCGGTTCAATATTGAACAGGCAATAGTAACGACCTTTCGGTTCAGCAACTTTTCGCCGATAGCTCGGATCTGGGTCTGCTGCCAGCCAACCTTCTTCATCTACCGTGGCATAACTCATCAATTGCTGTTCTGTAGCTTCCGGTTTGGGGTTTACAGCCCGCACGTATTCAACCTGTTCAAAATCGAGTTCGAGCAAAGCCCAGTATTTACCGTCTGGCAGGTTGGTTTTGCATTGGTAGATGTGGCAAGCAAACTGGCCGTTGCGAATTTCGCCGAATAAAGCGACCTTAGAACCAGCGGCTTTCAGTTTTCCCTTCCCTTCGGCCAGCTTAAATTCTTTTTCCTTAATGCTGAAGCTGGCCCAATAGGCGCCATCTTCCTTCCCATCAATCCGAATCTTCTTCCCGATCGTATCATTAGTGAAGAATTGCTTTTCAACACGGCCTTTAAACACCAGGTGCTGTTCGTTTTCAACCGGCTTTTCGGCATATACCGACTGGAATGAATGTGGTTCCGAAACATTTACGATGGCCCAATATTCGCCGTCCTTCATTTCTGGGGCTTCTATTTTCATGCGTACATATTTCGATGAAAATGTTCCTTTGTTCATCGTTCCAGTCAATATCAATTGCTCTGCCCCTGCCTGTGGCCTATCGTTTGTTTTTCGTTGAATGCTCAATACCCGGCTATCTTCGTCGGTAAGCACATAATAAGGCAAGCGTTCGTTTGCCCTCACCTCTGCCTTAAAGTTTTCAATTCCCAAAACCGGGTTCAGAATGTTGTTGATTCCCCACAGGTGACGCAATTCGGCAGTTAGCTGCCCCGGCAACATGCGTACATCACCACAAATAGCCAACAACAACTCAACCGCTTTGCGACTAATGTAACGTGTGTCGTTTAACTGCCGTTCAATAAAATCCCCTTTATCAATTTTCTTTTTCAGGGTAAACCGCTTTGCCTTTAGGTAGGGTAATACTTTAAAAGCCCGTTCTGAAATTTCTTTCCAGCCACCTTCCAAATCCGGATATTTGTTAATGCCCCAAAGTTTGTAATCGGGGTTGACCAAGTAAAACTCATACGGGGTTTTCTCGCCTTTCATTCGGTTAAAGTTGGCCTCGCAAAGGGTTTTGTTTCCAAAACTATCGTCGAGCGATACGCTGTACGGAACCATGTGCTCAATTTGCACGGTATTGCCCCCGCCAATCAGGTCAGCCATACTGATAACCTTGCCGGTATATGGGCAAAGCACCGGTCCCGACACATGGTTCTGAATTTCGTCGTACAACAGATAACGCAGCAGGTTATCTCGTGTAGGCCGCAAACCAAATTCAGCCAACCGCTTGCGTGCATTATCGTTCTTAGCTTCATTTTCACGAATTTTAATGGTGAGCTCCCTCCGCTTGGTTTTGTTGTTCTTCAGATCACGCCCCATTTCAACATGAATGCGGTTAAAAGAAAAATCAGGGTCCGTTTCACGGTATTTTTTCAATAACGAATTCACCAAACGACGCATTTCCTGCAAGGCTTGCTGTACTATCGGGTTGCGAAGGTTTTCCAGTTCGGGAACTAACGCTTGCATCTCTTTTTCGTCAATTTCCTGGCTATGGTGGTACAGTTGCGAAAATGCCGGATCGTCATGGGCAAAGCCATAACTATTCACCGGCGAGGCCAACCATTCTTTTACTTTTTTAATGGCTTCGCCCTCGCTGTTGTCTTCCCGCAATACCTGACAAACAGCGCGTTCAATCTCATCCTGGTATATTTCAAAGTTTTCCCAACGCCTGCCAAAAGCATTTTTTACGCCACCCAAAACCACAGCATCAGCATACAAATAACCTTTCTCCAAAAACGGGTTTATGTTACGGATTGCTTTCAGCGAAACATTCGAGTAGCCATCTTTCAAACGTATTTTTGAAATTTTCTCCGGGTCGTTGACTTTTAGTTGAAAATCCTTTTTCAGCTTCGCAAACAATAACTCATTATCCTCATAAAAATAGAAGCAATGCCAAATAGCTTCAAAGTTCTTTTCCCATACATTGTCGGGGAAAAGCGGTGCTAGCTTTTTTTTGGTTGTATTCCCTGCAATTTTCTGGTCATTATCGTAATTGAACTTCTCATAACTCAGTTTCAATGCTTTTGGTACTTCTTCAAAATTGAAGTTGCCATCTTTGCTGTTCATCAGTTCCAATACCAGCTGGCGCTGTTCCCCGGTCAGCTTCTGCCCTTTCCCGTACCGGATGTTATTGATAAACTGGTAAGCCCTGAACAGTTCAAATTCAGGATGTGACAACGGACAAGGTTTTTTACTGCGAAAAACAACTTTACCATCTTTCATACGAAGATGTCCGTTAGCCATCAATACCGGCAATTTATTTTCGAAACGGCAATTGTCCAGCAAATTCTTTTGAGAACGAAGCGGACGTTGCCAAAACAATAAACTTTCGTTGCTTTTAAATTTTAGCTGCCCGTCTATTTTTTTAATCTCACCGGCAAAGTATTCTTTCAAAGAAACTTTGGCAATACTGATCACTCTATTTCCCTCGATCACCAAGTTATTTACGCCATACTTTTCTTTATATCTTTCCAACTTATGCTGGTTACGGGGGCTTTCCAGGCTACCTTTCAGGGAACGCACTTTCCGAACGGGCATTGTTTGCTGGTCTAAGCCCAATCGCGGAGCTTGTTGTTTCCAAATGCTCAGAAACTCGTCAATATACATATCTCGCTGGGTATAGCGGGCCCGCACTCTCAAAGGTTTCCCTTCATCATCTGCTTTGTTGTGGTATTTTTCACCTACTTTGTATGAAATATCATGCAGCACTTTGCCAAGAGTTTGTCCGTTAATCAACTCGCGGGTACTATCAATCCCCGACATATTTTCCTTGCCTTTGTAAATCGCGCCATCATCATTCCCTTTCCGGCTGCTCAAAAAGCCACGACGTTGGATGAAATGATAAAAAATACGTCCTAACTCTGCTATACTGATTGGTTCGCTCAATGCTTTTGCTCTCAGCTCATAGGGATTTAATTTGAGCCAAGCCACAAAGTCAGGTTCCGTTGGAAATTTCTTTCCATCGGTTTTCTGAGCTTTATCCCATTTACTCCATTGATGTAATCCACCCACAGTCAAAGGACACATCTTCAACTGAATCAAAACTTCCAACAGCTTTATTTTTCGCAATTTTTTCCTATAAAATTGGCGGCGCATTTGCCGGTGTTCCCGGCGGGTAGCATTCTTCGACTGTTCCTTATCGCCCTGTCCGATAGTGGTTGGTTCCACTCCTTCCGGAAAAATTCGCACCCCGGAATCTACAATCGAATTGTAACATTCTATTTTTCGGTCTTTCATTGTTGCATCTATCACTGCCCAGCCAATGCTGTTTGTGCCTAAGTCTAATCCTAGTATTCGTGCCATATTGTATGGTATTTTAGTTTTATTTTCGTTTATCTGTTGCGTCGTATGAATCAATTCCCTATTTTAGCCAACATAAACAAGAAATCATTTTACGTCTTATCACAATAAGGCTATATGCCGAAGGTGTTAAAACCTATACTCCCGCTTCGGTGGGAGTTTTTATTTTCCCC